>JANYDO010000407.1 GCA_025363605.1 Candidatus Kapaibacterium sp. | reverse complement strand
CAAAGGGGGCGACGAGCGCAGCGAGTGGGGGATTTGTCGAAAGGCGCATAAAATCTAAATCCCCCGTTCCCCCTTTATCAAGGGGGCGAATGAGTAAGACTCGATACATCATGCAGTTACGCTTAACTTAATGACATTGATAGTAAGGGAAGTCTTGAAGATTACTCGTACCGCAGCGCTTCTACGGGGTCAAGTTTTGAAGCTCTCATAGCAGGAATCATGCCTGCCAGTACGCCGACGACAATCGAAACGACAGTTGCGATGATGAGCAAATTGGGTGGAATGTAAGGAGTAAGGAAGGTCACTTCACCGAAGCGCACCACGGCAAACATCACAACCGAACAAAGGACAAACGCAATAATCGCTCCCAAGAAACAGAGCGAAGAGGCTTCCACAAGAAATTGAAAGAGAATCGAACGCCGCCGCGCTCCAAGAGCTTTGCGAATACCGATTTCTTTTGTCCGTTCGGTAACCGATACAAACATAATGTTCATAATGCCAATAATACCTACCAAGAACGAAAGTGCCGTCAGTCCTATTCCCACAGCCCATACTCCAAGACGGAGATTGGCAATATTGTCACGGAATGCCTGCGATTCGTTCACCGCAAAATCGTTTTCTTGATTGGGCTGGAGTTTGCGGATTTGTCTCATATGCCCGACCGCTTCCATTTTTGCATTCTCGACATTTTCTTCGCCTCCGGCTTTAATTGCTACGGAGATGTTTTTCATCATTTTATTGCTACCGGAGTAGATATTGAGGAACGATTTAATCGGAATGATAATTTGATTGTCTATCCACGGTGGAGCGAACATCGAACCCTGTTTCTCAATTTTACCAATAATCGTAAAGGTCACACCCTTGATTTTCAGCTCTTTACCAACCGGATCGGTTCCTTCACCAAAAAAGTTTTTCACCACATCATAGCCGACCACACAGACGTTGCTGCTATACATATCCTCGACAGGCGAAAAAAATCGTCCTGTTTTTATCACGCCGGCAGCAATATCCGCATAGACGCTGTTTGCACCGACAACCGTAATTCCCGTGTAGTTATCGCTGCCGGATTTGACGGTCGCATTCCACTTCCGAGCAAGAATAGACGCTGCTTCTGCGCTTTGCATACGTGAGGTCAGTTCTTCACACTGCCGCAGGGTAATGTCGGGGCGATTCATGGTCTCGCGCCAAGATTTGCGCCCAGCCCAGTCCCATTTATCAATGTACAGCACGTCCGTGCCAAGTGTGGAGATTGCTTGCTCAAAGGCGAAATCCAGCCCTTGCAAGAACCAGCCCATAAAAATCACAAACGCAATACCAATCACCACACCAAGCGATGTCAAGCCTGAACGGAGTTTATTGGAGCGAATTGCGCTGATTGCAATTTTGATGCCTTCGAGTATTTGTGACCACATAACGTTGAAAGAATGACGAGTGGGGAATGACCAAATGAGGAATACATTCGTATTCAATTTTTTCCTATGCTGCTACTTCGCTTAATTCCACTTCATGCGCTTTTTCGATAGCGGAAACGGGATGTTCATTGATAGTGTCTGATTCAATAACACCATCACGGACGCGCACCACACGGCGGGCGTGGGCAGCAATGTCCGGTTCGTGCGTCACGACAATGATTGTGTTGCCATTAAGCCACAGTTCCTCAAACATCCGCATTACGTCGTCGCCGGTTCTGGTATCAAGGTTACCGGTCGGTTCGTCAGCAAGAATAATGGAAGGGCTATTGACAAGCGCCCGCGCAATAGCGACACGTTGACGCTGACCACCGGAAAGCTCATTGGGCTTGTGTCCCATACGGTCGCCCAAGCCAACGGCACGAAGAGCATTTTCTGCACGTTCTTTGCGCTCACCAGAAGGCATACCGGAATAGACCAGTGGTAATTCCACATTCTTCAGTGTGGAATAGCGAGGCAGAAGGTTAAATGTTTGAAAAACAAAACCGATTTCTTTATTGCGAATCTCGGCAAGTTCATTGTCATCCATTTCGCTGACGACATTGCTGTTGAGAATATACGAACCTTTGGTGGGCGTGTCTAAGCAACCCAGAATGTTCATCAGCGTTGATTTACCGGAACCCGAAGGTCCCATGATAGCAACATACTCATTCTTGCGAATTTTCAGTGAAATATCCTTCAATGCGTGGACGGTTTCTTCGCCCATGACATATGACTTTGCGATATGCTCAATGTCAATGAGCATTGGCTGTTCGTGTTCGGAGGAAGTGGACATAATGGTAGAATCAAAAAGATAAAAAATTTCGTAGTAATGTTGTCGAAAAGCTGATATTCATTCGTCTATGCGTTTGATTCAAGCGAGATTGCACCGCCCGACCGGCGATAAAACCGATGCGTTTTTACCAAGCGCTATTTTTTCTTGAATTTTTTTGAGCCGAGGGAATCTACTTTCACAAGCGTACCATCTTCAAGTTCTTTGCTGATAGCACGGAAATTACCGCTAATAACGGTTTGCCCCTCCTGTACGCCTTTCAGAATTTCGATATAACCGCCATCGCTGATACCTGTCTCCACGCGAACCATTTTTGCTTTATTGTTGTCTTTGATAAAGACTACCTGCGGTGGCTTATCGTTTGCACTTGCGGCAGCTTTTTTCTTAGCACTTTCTTGCTTTTGCGTGTTGGCGGCAAGCGCCTCGCCTTCACCTTCTTTTTCTTGAGGCTTGCGAATAGTTACCGATTGAAGCGGTACGGCAATCGTACTGGGGCGAGTTTCGGTCTCAATGTCCACATCGCAACTCATTCCCGGACGCAAGCGAGCATCGGTGTCAAGAAGACGAATTTTGATAGCAAAATTAACAACTTCTTCTTGCGTACCGGTGGCAGCACGCTTTGCCGAATTACCCATTTGATAGACATAGCCGCGAAAAACACGATTTGGGAAAGCATCAATACGCACACGAGCCGTATCGCCGACGGAAATCATTACCACGTCATTTTCATCCACGTCAATCTCAGCGTTCATCACCGAAAGGTCGGCAAGCTGCATAATCTCTGTGCCCTGAAACTGCGCTGTTCCCAGCACTTTTTCGCCTTTTTCGACCGGCAACGCAACGACGATGCCGTTATTGGGCGCATAGACGGTTGTTCGTCCCGACGTTACGCTTGACTGACGCACGACAGCTTGCGAGCGCTCATAGTCTTTTTGACTGCCTTCAAATCGCGCCTGAAAACTGGCAAGAGCGGCAGTAGCTTGGTCAAGCTCGCCTTTGGAAGCGAATTGCTTTTCATATAAGCCTTTGATGCGGTCAAACTCAAGTTTTGCGCGGTCAAGGTCGGCGCGAACGGTGTTAATCTGGGATTTTGCAGATTCTGATGCGTAGCGTGCTTGCTCTAATTGCGCCTGCACAAGGTCAGGTTGAATTTTCACCAGCAAATCGCCCTTACGCACGGTATCGCCTTCTTTGACGGGCAAATTGATAATCTCACCGCTCACCTCAGATGAGATTTTGATGAGCACTTCCGGCTGAATTTTGCCCGTTGCCGACACGGTTTGGGTAATCGTGCGCTTGCCCACTTGCTCTACGGTTACTTCTACCGATTTTTCGCTTTTGCCCAGAACAGCAGCCGTGATGCCGCCGCCGACAATGACAAGCCCGATGATAAGCAAGATAATATTGCGTCGTTTGTTGTTTTTCTTAGCCATGACAGTATAACCTGATTAAAAGAAGTGTTTGGTGTAGAATAGATAATGTTATTATGGGAATGCGTATCTGCAAATTACTCTTCAAGCAAGCCAAGTGCAAATTTCATTTGATACTGTGCCGCAAGATAATTATAGAACGCATTGAAGCGATTTATCTTTGCTGTGGCAAGATTACTATTTGCGGTCGTATAGTCAAGAATATTTGCCGCACCTACCTTGAAGCGTTCCTCTGCGGCATCAAAATTCTGTTGAGCGGCTTTCATAGCACGGGCGGTAATGTCAAGGCTTTTTTCGGCGGTGTTCAATTGAATAAAGGCATTCTGCACATCAGCACTGATGCGCTGTTCGGAAAGATGTTTTTGTATGAGTGATTGTTGTTCACGAATTTGTGCGCGTTGAATATTTACGTCGCGTTGAAATCCATTGAAAAGAGTATAATCAAGCTGCACACCCAACCCCTGACGAGCATACTGACCAAAACCAACAAGACTATTACCATTCCAACTAAACTGATAGCCAGCGCTAACGGTTGGAAGCCAAGCCGCCTGAGAGACTTTTGTATTTGCCTGTGCTGCTTCCAATGAGGCTTTCGCCGAGACATAGTCAAGTCGTTTGTCCGTAGCGGTTGCTTGCGCCTGCGGGAATTCCCCAATACTACTACGGAAGGCTTTTATGTCGGCATCGGTTATGGTGGTAGGTTGAATATCAATAAAATCGGCATTTCCCGATGGATTGAGACCCAGCGTTGTGAGAATAGTACCTTTAGCAAGTTCGAGGTCGTTTTCGGCTTGCACGATTGCCAATTCTCGGTTAGCAAGGTCTGCTTCTTGGGTGAAGACCGGAGCAATCGCCACAACACCGGCTTCATACTGGGCACGCAAACGTTCCAGTTGCTTTTTACCAACTTCAAAATCCTCCCGGCGAATACGCAAGGTCTGCTTTGCTCGTAAGACAGTAAAATACTGGCTACGGACGGTATTAAGAGTGCGACGACGTGTTTGAGCAACCGTATTGTCGGCAGCAGTAACATTCAACTTTGCGGCGGTATTAGTATTTTCCCGTGCTAAGCCATCAAAAATCGTGTAACCAATATTGCCCGAAGCAAAGAAAACATCAGGGTTCGTTATTGGCACTTCCTGAATTTGTCCACCAAGATTAAAACCCGTAACGGTGTTAAGAGTGCGATTATAGCCCAAAGTAACACTCGCGTTGGGAAGATACTGCCCGAAAGCGCTCCGTGTAAGAGCGGCTGCGTCTTGCGCCAGAGCAACGGAGTTTTGTACGTCCAAATTATCGCCGGCAGCAATTTTGAGACATTCCTCAAGTGTATAGGTACGTGTAGGTGAGTTCCCTGCTACTTGCTGCGCCGAAACGCTTTGAGCAAAAATAGCTACACTGCAACAGGCAAACAAAAAGAATCGAAACGTTTTCATAATACTATCCGTGAAACATTGATAAAAAAGATATTTGTACTCAAGATTCAGAACAACACGTAATGTTTTGTTCGTAGAAAATTGAACGCAACAAGTATCATTTTGTTTCACCGAGGTCAGGAAAATTATTACGTGTCTTTACGGCTATATCCGCGTATTAACAGGCTTGATTGGTATTCGGCAACCATAGCACGCAGAGAAGAGAGGCTTCGATAACAAAAAAGACGAGAGCCGAAGCGGGTGCTCAGGCTCTCGTCTTTGTACATCTTTTTTACGCTAGCGCTCAAACACTACTCTTAATCATCGCTGCGTAACTTTGCCAAAAGGCGTAGAATCTCAATGTAGAGCCACACCAGCGTTACCATCAGACCAAAAGCGCCGTACCATTCCATATATTTCGGAGCGCCTTCGTCGGCTGCCGCTTCGATGAAATCAAAATCCATGAGCAAATTCGCTGCTGCAATGGCGACCACGACAAGGCTGAAGCCGATGCCTATGATACCACCCTGAAAAAAGGGCAGTTGATAGCCGCTAAAGATTCGGAGTAAAAAGCCGACCAGATACACCAAGCCCAAGCCCATCATAGCAACAATCAAGCCCGAACGAAACGTCTCGGTGACGCGAATAAGGCGTGTTTTGTATGCTAACAAAAGAGAAATAAATACGCCAAACGTCAAGCCTGCTGCCTGAACTGCAATGCCCGGATAGCGCATTTCCAAGAGCGCAGAAAAACCACCGATAAAAAAGCCTTCCAAAACCGCATACATCGGTGCTGTTACGCCCGACCACTCAGGCTTAAACGTTGTCACGATTGCAACAATAAAACCGCCAATCGCGCCGCCGACCAGCCAGCCGCCCACGCCATAGACTTCACCACCGCTTGTGATACCGACTTGACTCCACGTAAAAAGCGCAGAGACCAAGCACAAAACCAGTAAAATACCAACCTTGTTTGCCGTTCCCTCTATCGTCATTCGTTCGCCAACGCCGTCCCATGCGCGTTCTGCAAACCGACGCTCAGAAAGCGCAGGGTTACTGGTTTTGTAGGGGACATTGTAGCGAGGAGTTTGACGAAATTGGGTATTGCTGTTGCGAGAATTTCCAAAAGAACTCATAATAAACACACTCCTAAAAAGTGAGACAAATAGAGAACGTAATTAACATTTGAGGCATACCGTTCTGGTAAACAAACTCAAGTAACCTTGCATCTATAAACGATTCACACACAAAATTAGCGTTTTTGTATCCATTGCGCAATATCGTTCACCACTTCCGCATCCACATTTCCCTGCCGAGCATAGTCGCGCAAAGAACCATTGCCGGTGGCAAAGAAATGAAAAAGATTCGGATATGCTTTCCATTCTACGGATGATTTTCCGACAAGTTTCTCTTTCCAAGGAAGAGCATTCGCCTCGAACTCTATGTCGTGGTCTTGTTGTCCGTAGAGAAGGAGCATCGGGAGTGTGAGATTGCTGATTGCTTCGACGTGATTGTAGGAGCGCAAATCCATCCAGTAGCTTGGCGGAATGCCATACGGAAGGTCATACACGGACGTTTTCAGACTCAGTTTTGTGCTTTCTACCGTTTCAAGTCGCCGCTTGATACTTTCTTGCTGCTTGACTTCATCCGTCGTTAAGCCGTCTTTGGCAAAGAAATAATCGAAACGAGGCATCATCAGTTCGTGCAATTTCAGATAATTCAACGCCATCATCACTGCGCCCGCAACTCGTGGTGCGCGGGGGTGCGCGAGAGAATCCATCCGTAAAATTTTTGGCAGCATCATTGCGGCAAGCGACGGAGCAACGATGATAATTTTTGTGGTGTCAAGCGGCAAAGTTGTTGCCAAGGAGCGTATCAAACCTAGTGCTGATGCGGCATCGGCGATGGTCTCTTCCTTCGTGGTGTAATGCTCTACATCTTCGGCGCTCAGTTGATAAAGGCGTATTCGCTTGTCATATCGCAGAGTCACAATCCCTTGTTTCCCCAGACCAAGCGCAAAATCTTTGTTGAGTTTATAGCCACCGTCCGTGCGGTCTTTGTCCTGTGGTCCTTGGTCGTGAAGAAGCAGAACGACGGGAAAGCGCTGCGAGGGCGATTGCTTCGCACGTGCGGGCAATGCCAGTACACCGGGCATCTCGTACTTGCCTGTTTTTACCGTCACCGTCTGTTCTTCGATGTCTTCCGGCGCTGCATACGTTGGCAAGGCATACTTTGCTTTTGCTTGATTGTATGCGAATCCTATGACCTTATGCTTGTCACTAAATGAAAACGTAATATCCAAATCGGAGTTCTGAAATTGTGTTTCTATCGTTATCACCTCGCCAATAGCCACACGCTCGCTTGAAACCTCTTTGACAGCACGAAATTCGCCGACGACATTGCGAGCGCGAACCCAGAGCATGTCAAGCTGTGGCGCTTTGGTGGTTACGACAGTCGTATCAAAATTTTTCACGATTGCCTCATATTGTTCTAAACGCAAGAGCGTGAACATTGCGAGTGCCCGCTCTTTGTGGTCTTGAGGAGGCATCGTGGCGAGCCGCTCTACATCAGGCTTGGCAATCTTTGTCAATGAATCTTTGCGCTGCACATAGCTGACCGAATTTGGCGGCGTGGGCAGCGATGTTGCTGAGGGTGGACGCTTTTTAGAAGTCGTTTTTTGTGCAAAGACGTGTTCACTAGAACAAAATGCTCCAATGAGGCATAGAAGCACACTTCGTAGCCACAAGGAGCGAAAGAAATAATCCATGAGAAAATGCTTTGAGAAAGTACAAGAAGAAGACTATTAGGAGTTTCGCAGAACGCAGACAAGAATGTCTGTGTTCTGCATAAAAACTGGCTTCGGTGGCACAGACACTCTTGTCTGTGTAATCGAAAACAGTGCTTTTGCGAAAGTCCTAACTATTTTTTGGCAGCAAGCGCCACACCGACCTCAGAAAGCTGCTTGTCTGCTACTTCCGACGGGCAATTATCCATCAGCGACAATCCGCTTGCGGTCTTGGGGAAAGCAATCACGTCGCGGATGTTGGTCGTTCCTGCCAGAAGCATCGTCAGGCGGTCAACGCCAAGCGCAATCCCTCCGTGTGGGGGAGCGCCGTATTTGAGCGCATCCAGCAAAAAGCCAAATTTCGATTGTGCTTCCTCGCGCCCGATGCCAAGCAGTTCAAACATACGCTGCTGCACAGGGTTCTGGTGAATACGAATGCTCCCGCCGCCCGCTTCGTAGCCGTTGATAACGAGGTCGTGCGCCACAGCCCTTGCAGCTTCGGGTTTGGTGTCCAGAAGCGGTATGTCTTCGTGCATGGGCGAAGTAAAGGGATGATGCCGCGCAATATAACGGTTGTCTTCTTCGGAGTATTCCAAAAGCGGAAAGTCCAGCACCCAATGGAACGAATAGACGCTCTTCACAGCCTCAATAATTCCCTGACGACGCGCGACTTCGGTGCGCAATGCGCCCAAAATCGTGTATGTCCGCTCGAACTCGCCCACGCCAAAGAGCAACAAATCGCCCTCTTTCGCGCCGGCTGTTTCTTTGATAGCAGCAATTTGTTCTTCAGTGAAAAACTTTGCAATCGGTGAGTTTACGCCCTCAGCCGTGAATTTCATCCACGCCAAGCCTTTTGCGCCGTACTTTTTGGCAAATTCTGTCAGTTCGTCCAGCGTTTTGCGTGAATACTCCGCGCATCCCTCAGCGTGCAGACAAGCAACAATGCCACCCGCAGCGATAGCATCGGTAAATACGCCAAAGGTGCTGTCTTTCACAATATCCGTCACCGTCGAAAGGAGCATACCGAAGCGCAAATCAGGTTTATCGCTGCCGTAGCGCGTGAGAGCCTCATTAAAGCTCATGCGACGGAAAGGCGTGGGAACATCAAGGTACAAAATTTCTTTCCACAGCCGCGCAATCAAGCCTTCGATGAGTGCCAGTACGTCTTCTTGGTCAATAAACGACATTTCCACGTCTATCTGCGTGAACTCCGGCTGCCTATCGGCGCGTAAATCCTCGTCACGGAAACATTTCACGATTTGCATATAGCGGTCGAAACCGGAAACCATGAGGAGCTGCTTGAAAAGCTGCGGTGACTGCGGAAGCGCATAAAACTTGCCTTTGTGCAGACGGCTGGGAACAAGGAAATCACGTGCGCCTTCGGGCGTAGATTTCGTCAGGGTCGGCGTTTCGATTTCGAGGAAATTATGTTCGGCAAAGTATTCGTGTGTGATGCGGTAGAGGTGGTTGCGCACGATAAAATTACGCTGCAAATCCGCACGGCGCAAGTCGAGATAGCGATACGTCAGGCGCAAGTCTTCGCCTGCTTCCGAGCCTTCGAGAATTTCAAACGGCGGCAGTTCGGCGCGGTTGATGATTTGCAAATCACTTGCTAAAATTTCAATATCGCCCGTCGGCATATTGGAATTGATGCTTTCGCGCTTGCGCACCATGCCTTTGACGGCAATCACATATTCCGCTCCCAGTTCCCGTACGGTTGCCGTCACCCGTGCGTCTGCTTCGGGGATAACAACGACTTGCGTCATGCCATAGCGGTCGCGCACGTCCATAAAAATCAAGCCGCCAAGGTCGCGTACACGCGCCACCCAGCCATTCAAAACTACGTCGTGCCCAATATTATCAGCACGGAGCAGACCGCAATCAACAGTGCGTTTCCAAAAACTCATGATAAAACCTTCGGTTGTGATAAGAAAATCAACATATTCGTTTTATGTAAGACCTTTGTACACGAACAAAAAAAACAGGCTTCGGTGGCACAGACACTCTTGTCTGTGCTGATTTTACCAAAAGATACACAGACAAGAGTGTCTGTGCTACACTGGAAGAATTTTGCTGTGTACAGAGCATTTTTACAAGACTACAAATGTACGGAAAAATGCAAAAAGAACGCGGGTTTCTCGCAATCTGGCGCGAAGAACCCGCGTTTTTTTATTTGTGCAATGTTACCGTTACGACTGCGTTTTGAGCAAAAATGCCTTCAGCAACTCATAATTATTCGGTAAAAGCGTAGCGTGTTTTTCTTTGCGAACGTAGTCTTGAAGACGCTCCGGTAGTGAAACGGGTTTGCCAAGCGCAGGCTCGATGACGGTGCCGAATTTTGCGGGGTGAGCTGTCGCCAGTACAACGCCCGTTGCACCTGCCATTTCGGGCGTTTGCAGAAAGCGCTCCGTCGCCAGATAGCCGACGGCAGTATGCGGACACATGAGGTATCCATGCTCTTTCTCGACCCGTGCGACGGTGGCGAGTGTTTCTTCGTCAGAAATTTTCGTAGCGGCAATATCCTTGCGCATTGCTTCCAGACTACCGCCATAGAGCGCTTCGATACGGGCGAAGTTACTCGGATTGCCCACATCCATTGCGTTGGAAGGCGTTTCGACCGACGGCTTGGCGTTGTATGTGCCGCTTGCGAGATATTGCACAAAGGTATCATTGCGGTTCGTGGCAGCAAGGAATTTTTTAACGGAAAGCCCCAAGCGCTGTGCAAATAAGCCGCCCGTAAGATTCCCAAAATTACCGCTTGGCGTACAGAACACAACGTTTTGACAGGCTTCTGCGGGCAACTGCGCCACAGCACGGAAGTAGTACAAGCTCTGAGGCAGTAACCGTGCGATATTGATGGAATTGGCAGAGGTCAACGCTACTTTTTCAGCAAGCGAAGCGTCTTGAAACGCCGTCTTGACGAGTGCTTGACAGTCATCGAATGTGCCTTGTACTTCCAATGCCGTAATATTGCCACCCATCGTGGTCAGTTGTTTTTCTTGTACATCGCTTACTTTGCCCTGAGGGTACAGAATGACAACGCGTATGCCCGGCACATTCCAGAATCCATGCGCCACAGCACTGCCCGTATCGCCGGAAGTAGCCACGAGAACGCACAAATCACCACGCGAATCCGCCTGTACGCCCTGCACGTTCCGTGCATAGCTCATCGCGCGAGCCATAAACCGTGCGCCGAAATCCTTGAAGGCGAGAGTTGGTCCGTGGAAAAGTTCCAGAGAGTAAATATTATCGCTAACCCGTACCAGTGGTGCGTCGAAATTGAAGGCAGCGCGCACAAGCGGCTCCAAGTCTTTTGTCGGGATTTCGTCGCCGATGTACGCTTGCATGACCTGTACCGCCATATCCGCCATGCTCATCCGAGGCAATTCCTCAAAAAATGAAGGGAGCAAGCGGGGAAGCGCTGCTGGCATCCATAAGCCGCCGTCGTCTGCCAGACCTTGCATGACGGCGTGGAGAAACGTTGTTGTGAGAGTGTGGGAGTGAGTGCTGTATAAGTGCATAATGTTTGTGAGAAATGGGTAGGCTGTTGATTTGTGGCTTGCAGGAAACTTTATGCGTATTTGTCCACATAGCCTTGCAAGCCGGTTTGCGTTCCCGTGCCGGAAGCGACAAATTCCCACTCACCATTTACTTTTGTCAATCGCCCGAACTCTACTTCCGTGCTGGTGGGGTAATCCTGCGCGAGGTCGTAGCGGACAATTTCACGGTTTGATTCCACGTCCACCAAGCGAATGTAAGCGTTCTGAATCATACTAAAATTCTGGCGCTTCGATGCCGCGTCGTGAATGGTGATAATCATCAAAATATCAACAATATCCTCGCTCAACATCGGCAAATACGCCATAATGACTTCGTCGTCGCCGTCACCAACGCCCGTGCGGTTGTCGCCTGTGTGCTGCACAGCGCCGTCGGGCGATTTGAGATTATTATAGAACACAAAATATTCGTCTTGGGGAATTTTTCCGCCCGCACCCAGCATAAATACGGATGCGTCGAGGTCGAGGGTGTGTCCGGGCTTCACGTCCCAGCCCAAACCGATGAAAATCTTTTTGAGCGAAGGCTCTTTTTTACTGAGGTTGAAGCGTCCGCCTTTTTGCAAAGAAATAGCCATGAATGGTACTCCTGAAGGGTTGATTAAGGGGTTTGTAAAAAAAAATTCTTGATCTGGTCTTCTGAGGTTTTTGCCGCTTTTGTTTCGGCATCGGTTTTGGTACTCACGTCCGTATCCTCCGCTGCAAAATGTTGTGCGGTCTGCTGTACCGTTTTTTGCCCTGCGCTTGAAGCAAAAAAATCATTCATTACGCGCTCCTTATTGGATGCTTCGGCGGCATTGACGGCAGAAGTGGCGTGGAGAGATAACGTTGGCGAGAGGTCTCTTGTGACGGGGTTCGGAGCGATTTTTTCAGCGTGTGCAAATGCCGTTTGAAAGCGCTTCAAACTGGCTTCGTTCATCATACGCTCTTTTGCAGCACGTTCCTCAGCCATTTCTTGCTGAATTTGATGTTCCAGCGCGGCAAGCGCAGAATCGGCTGTCAATCTTGAAAAATCTTGTTCTTCCCCAAGCGCGGGAGTGCGAAGTTCGGCATGAATTGCCTCGCGCTCCAAGAGTTCGTGCGATGCGCCGGAAGCACGGAGTTTTTCCAAAAATTCTTCCTGCGATTGTGCGGAGGCGAGCTGCGCGGCAAGCACTGTTCGCTGCGCTTTCAGTTCTTCGCGCTGAATCCGCATGGAATCAAGTTGCACAACCAGTTTTTGTACCGTCTGAGTCATATTACCCGTAATACGCCCAAAGGAAGCAATCACCGTCTCAAGGCTTTGTTGTTCTGCGAGGAGGCTGCGAGCAGCTTCATTTTGTCCCGATTGGATAAGGCTTTTGGCACGTTCCATCAGGCGTTGGTGGGCAGTTTTATAGCTCGTCAGCATGGTGAGCGATTCGTTTCGTTCGGCTTCGGCACTCGCTTTTGCGCTATCGAGCCGAGCAATAACGCGCTCCATCTCCCGAAGCGACTCGTCTATGACGCGCTGCGCATCAGCGCCCGTCGGCGTTGCAGGCTCTGGGTTGCCGTTTGTGCTAGAGTCAGGAGCAAAACGCGAGGCTTGCAAAAGAGAAAAGAGACTACGAAACATGATGCACTTCCCGTAATAGCACTATTTACCAGTGTTTGGTTGTGGTTTTTCATATTGAGCGCGGCGCACCGAATCTTTATATAAATCGCCTGCTGTGCGTGAAGAATCAATCAAACGCTGCATATACTCTCGCCGCCGCGATTTCATATCCTGCTTCTCTTGCAAGCGGTCTTTAGAAAGCAGAACAAATCCTATTGCAGCGACAGCAATAACGATAAGTGTGAGAAACAGACGTATGGGGGACATAATTGCCGTTAGGAATGCTCGTAAAGAAAAGATTGGTGATATAATACAATGTTGATAAAAGCAAAAACTATCTAGATTAAAATCTACCGTGCAATTTCTTTGGAGCTATTAAATGCCACGCTTCTTGCACATATGTCGCTAATTCTTCATCGGAAACACGATTCAATTCAATTCCTACCCAACCGCGAATTCCAACAAATGGAGGATTAAAAAACTTCTCCGGTTCAGCATTGATAAGTGTTTCTTGAAAGCCTGATTGTACCGGTAACCATACTGCTATGTGTCTGTCATTATGATGATTATTCGCAAACATCACAAAAACTTTCTTACCAACAAAAAATGTTGGTTCGCCGTGTGAGATTTTTTCGGATGTGTCGGGAAGAGCTAGACAGAACTGCCGAACACGCTCAAGATGCTCTGTATTCATAAATAGAACGTGGACGAAATTAAATTGCATAATCGGCACAGACGATAATATCTGTACTCCAAAAATCACTGTCCATCTGCTTAGGACGTAAGTTTCACACATTAAAATAGTGAATATACTCATTGCAGCCAACTTCAACACCTCAATTTTTTACGGGAAGGTCGTTGTCTGAAAAATGACAAGGCACAAGCAATGGAACCACAGAGTGTTTCATTGCTTGTGCCTTACAAAAGATTTCCTCAAAAAAGGACAGATGGTTAATTTTTTATTACTTTGCGCACCGTTCGTATAGCACCGTCTTGAGCTTCAACCATATACACACCGACCGGTAGATCCGACATATCCAGTGAATGACGATACATCGCTCCGGCGCTTACTGCCTGTTCGCTGCTCATCATTTCCTGACCGAGAGCATTGACAATCCGCACACGTACTCGTCCCGTTTGCTGCGCGACAGATTCAACATTCACACGGTCAGCAGTCGGATTCGGCGATACGGTGAATGCCGCTTCCGATGCTACTGCGACGGAGGTAATGTTATTGACCACTTGGATATTGAAAGCATCTCGTGCGAGTAAGCCCGTTCCATCATCGGCAATGACCGTAATGGTCACATTGCTGCCCGGCAAAGCGCCCGGCTGTACGGCATAGAACAAGGAAGGACGACCACCGACACGAGGATCGTTCTGGCGTGCGGTGGCACTGATGATGGTGCTATCGGATGAAATTGCCGTGTACGTGAGCAAATTGTAATTTTCATCGTAAAAGACGGAATTGGTTTGCCCGTCGGAACGAAAACCCGGCGTTTCCAACTCAATGAGGTCATTTGCATTACGCAATAGCTGCTTATTTTGAATAGCGTTAATAAGCACCGGAGCTACACGTTGAGGGTCGTCCAGAATCACCGTTGCGAGCGTAACGCCGACTTCGTAGTTAAAATCATTGATACGAAGTAACGTTAAACGGACATAGCGCCGTCCTTGCAAAGCAGCAGAACGCGGCGAATACGACTGGTCGCTCCAGCGAGCCGTGAAGTTAATGAGTACCCGCGTTTGACCGGGCTGGATATTAGCTGTGTTCGGCAACGTTTTAGAAGCAGCAGCCACGGACACAAGTTGACCATTTGCATCAGCAGTGGTTGGTGCAAGGTCGCCTTGCAAACCGCCAATTGCCACGGGCAATGATGCCGGAAACGGCGGGGTAACGATTGCTCCGGCAGGAAGCTGCACAGGCAGCGGCAGGATAGTGGAACCGATATCAGGCAATGGGCGCAACGCCGAATCTAAATACTCCATCGAGTAGCCTACGACAAGCAGTGTCTCTGTGCCGCCGCCAATGCGGTCAATAGCGATACTGCCTTTTTGAAAAGCGGAATCACGACGAAAAATACTGATAGCACGTTCGCGCATCAGAATAGTCGGTACGGTATCTCCGGCGGTGAGGCTTGCGCCCGGCTTACGCTGAACATCAATCCACGGCAAAGCCTCGCCGGGATTGACAATACTAAAAGAAACACGAGGTTTTGTGCTAGGTACAGCACTTTTCTGCGCCAAGGTAGGCTGATAAGCTATGGCACAAAAAGCGACCATTAGCGCCCACATCGACAAAAAGCTACGATTTTTCATAACGAACTCACTATTGTAGAGTTAAACAAGAGGGGATTTTTTTCGGGAAATGTTGAGTGTTGAATTTTGAATGTTCAATGTCTGCTGTGAAGTCCCTAGCGTAAGACGTAGAGACGACGGTGCAAGGTTTGACGAGAAGTCGCAATCGTCATAATATACACGCCTTGCGCCCATGCGCTTGTATTGATGCTGAAAGAACGTTTTTCAAAAGCCGCATCCATCTGCATCGCAAAGACTGTTTCGCCGAGCGCGTTGCAAATGCGCATTTGCGCTCGTTCTGCAAGTGCGTCACATTCCACAAGAGCTTCATCGTGTACGGGATTAGGACTGATGCGCCATTCAAAATTTGCAGATTGTGGCGTTGATTCCAAAGCCACATCCGTTGGCATAGAAACCGCACCGCGAAGAATAATTTGCCGCACAATCGGCTCAGAAACGGGGCTGCGCGGAGTAGTAAGTGCCGACCACCGATACAGCAATCCTGTGGGAGGGAGCGCAGTCGCAGACATTTCGCAAGCATCCTCATTCGAGGTACTTTCCGCCGATACCGTCCATGTAGTGCGAATGTCTTCCGAGACGCGGCGGCTGTGAATATCATTTGACGATGCCCCGCGCAAACCGACATCAACGCTAGAAACACCAAGCGTAGCAGGCATCGTGCAAGCGCCATAGACGATTTCAATGCGCTCAGAGGTTTCGTAGAGTCGAATTTGGAAATTGAGCCGTGATCCCGAAGCTGCTTTGAGCGTCGCATTGCGCCACTGCACTGTCATTGTGCGGTTCGGGGCTGTACCCTCGGTCTTGAGACGTATATCGCCCGTTGCGGGAATGACAATATCAGCACCACAGGCTGCAATATAGCCTTTTGCATTAAGAAAAGTGCTTAATGGTCGCGTTACAACGTTACCCGACTGCACGAGTGATTCTGCGGGAGCAAACGCACAAAAGCCATTGGAGCTAATCGTAATGTTGCTATACACTTCACCGCCAAAACGAAAGGAAAAACCAATGGGAGCGGTAAAGGTTACATCGTCCGCCGGCAGCGCTGCGCCGAGCAGTGGCGTTCCATCCGTAAATTCATTGTACGTCGCTTGAGTGCTGGTAAATTCATAGCCACCAGCGATTGTGCCACGTTGCGGGGTATTCACGGGCTGCGCTGTTAGTTGGAGTACCGCAGTTCGACTTCCCACGAGTCCTGCTTGTGGCACAAAGCGCACCGATACTGTGTTGGTAGCACCAACGGCAAGCGATACATTACTTATTGGCAAGGCTGTGAAATCTCCGACGTTTGCACCGGAAATACTGACATTGCTGATGCTTAAAGGTGTCGCACCCGCATTGAGCATAAGTGCAGAGAGGTTCATTTGCAGAGTTGATGTAAAATCAAGCATTGGCGAGGTCAGCATTTGTACGCCAAGTGAGGAGCGGATATTGTACGGCACTGATAAGCGCTCATAGTTCACATAGCCGTTTGCGGCTTGGAAAATGACGACAAATTCTGTCGTGCTGAGTCCTGTTCCCGTGAATGCCGAGGGACTAAGTTGGATGCTGAACGTGGCTATTTGTGCGGTATTGGCATTGATTGTACCAAGAGATTGCACAGATTCAAAAGCAACCGCTTTGTTATCAAGTGAAAAGAGCGTCACGCTGACGTTTTGTGCGCTTGCCAGCACATTTTGTACCGACAGGCGTATTGGAACAGGCTGCACATCTTGGATAATGCCCGTAGCCGCACCGATGCTCACATTTTGCAGCGTTAGTCCGGGCTGTGTTGCCGTGAGTGCTTGCGCGGCATTCAATCGCCCGAAATATCCAAATGGACGATTGAGCGTTGAACCTGCACCAAGCAAGGTATTATCGGATGTTGCGCGAAGTTGCTGTATGATTTGACGCGGCGACCAGTCGGGATGCAAACTGCGCACAAGTGCCGCTACGCCTGCCACAATCGGCGTTGCCATCGAAGTTCCCGAAAAACTATCGGTGTATTCATTACCGGAGGCAGTACTCCAAATGTTTTCACCCGGCGCAAAGACATCCACCAGCAAGCCAAAATCGCTTGACGCAACTGCGCGATCGGCTTGATTGCTGGAACCAACGGCAAGAACGTTGTCATATGAAGCGGGATATTCGATATTGTCGGTTACTTTGCCGTCATTACCCGCCGCTGCTACGACAAGAGCGCCCATTTGCGTCACAGTATTGATAATGTCCTGCTCAAATCGGCTATAACGCCCGCCGCCGAAACTGCACACTATCACTTTTGCACCCATCTGTGCGGCATAGAGCATGGCTTCGTAGCCGCGATAGATGCCGTCAATACGCACACCGTCGGTGCTGCATTTGATGGGCAAAATTTTACAGCGAAAGGCAACGCCCGTGCCGCCGCGAGCATTATTCGCCCGCGCTGCCACCGAACCCGCGACGTGTGTGCCGTGATTCGGAAGTTCCATCGGTACAAGACCATTGGCAAAGCGGAGTTTGGGGTCGTTGTCTTCGCGGAACACGCCTTGCAGCAAATCCACTTCGCTTGCCGCACCAACAAAATCCCAACCGTGCCAGTCGTCAATTTTTCCGTTGCGGTCGTCATCCACGCCGTTTGTACGCTTATCGCGTCCCGCAGCATCGCGCCCGGATTCGCCCGGATTTGTCCAAATATTATCTGCCAAGTCTTCGTGTTCCCAGTCCACGCCAGTATCGCAAACCGCCACAACGACGCTGGAATCGCCCGCAGTGAGCGCCCATGCTTCTTGAGCGTGGATGCGCTGCCAGTGGTACTGCCGCGCAAAGAGCGGATCGCTTGGTGTGGGGAATGATGTTTGGTGCGGCTTCAGGATTTGCATTGGTTCGGCGTATTCGACAACATCGGATAGAGTCTCAAGTTCTGCGCAAAGTCTGCCTACATCGGTTTTTGAGTCAAAGGTAATCGCTGTAATGAAGGTATTATCCAATGTTGGTGTAATTTCTTTGACGCTGCGAAGATTTTCGGCGTATGCTGCAAAAAGCGCCCGAATTGCTTCGTGAGTAATGCTTGACTGCGCTTGTTTCATGTCCGCAATGATACGTTGTTTCGTTTTGAGATAGAGTCCTTGTGCAATAGCTTGTTTGCTACCCAAGCCCACACGTGCAGCGTGTGCCAACGAGTAGAAGCCACCTGCTTGACGAGTGCCAATTTTCACAAGACGCATTGATTCTTGCGGCACGGCAGCACTCATTGTAAGCGTAGCGTTCGCGGGAAGCGCTTCATTTCCAAAGGATTGAAGGCTTTGAGCGTAGGCTCTCGGCGGTTGCGAAG
The DNA here is from genome assembly GCA_025363605.1 of Candidatus Kapaibacterium sp. GTDB lineage: Bacteria > Bacteroidota > Ignavibacteria > Kapaibacteriales > UBA4661 > PH2015. The sequence goes on along the minus strand of JANYDO010000407.1, from coordinate 6,227 downwards.
AAAGCGGCGCTTGATGCAATATGGCAAGACAAGTACTCACAATGAGACAAAATAAAACACGCACAGAAGCGGGTCGTGAAAAAAAAGAAGTACATTGGAAGCAAGGTATCATCAGCAATGGAGTAGTGAACAAGAGTAAATAAGAAACTACACAATGTACTGATGCAAAAATCATGCTCAAAAATCCATACCAAAATTGAGCATATGCTAATTGAGCACATACTCAGTGCAGTCGTTGATATACAGAAAGTCACGATTTTGTTGTAGTTTGACGCGTAGGCTCGTAGCTCTTCCCCATTTGTAACGTTTTTTCGGGCACGAGCTTTTTTCTATTAAACCGCAATACACAAAATGTTGTCAAATTGTGGTAATGGTCAAACAAACTTCTCTTTCCCTTGAGGGTATTTTTATTTTTTGAGGTGATGCTATGAAACGTTTTTTGAATTCAATAGTGCTTGTGTGTGTCCTCGCGCTGCTAGTAAGCGGCTGCGTTAGCTATGAGTCATCACTTCGTACCCGCTACGGGTACAACAACACCCCGCAGCAGCAACCCTACTACGCGCCACAATCTCAAGTCCCGCCTCAGAATTACTCCGGGCAAGGCGCATACAATCAAAATTACAATCAAAATTACAATCAAAACTATAATCAAAGCAATACTCAGGGCTATAATCAAGGATACGGACAGCAATCCGCCGTGAGACCGCAATACGGCTCACAAATTACGTTTCAGACTTTTTACGATGAGCTTTCTCCCTTCGGCGAATGGATAGACACCCGCGAATACGGCTTTGTCTGGCGACCCTACGGCATTGATGCAGGATGGAGACCGTATTTACATAATGGTCGCTGGGTTTACACGGAGTATGCGTGGACGTGGGTTTCGGATTATATTTGGGGCTGGGCACCCTTCCACTACGGACGTTGGCGCTTAGACCCGTTCTATGGTTGGGTGTGGCATCCGGGCAATGTTTGGGGTCCGGCATGGGTAGAATGGCGCTTTTGGAACAACAATTACTGCTGGGCACCGCTGCTGCCGGGCGTGAATATCGGCATGGGCTATCGCGGTGGCAATTATCACTGGTCGTCGTGGAACGCTGTTCCGGGACGGTATTTCACTCAGCACAATCTCTGGAATCATTGCCTGCCCTATACGCAAGTCAACACCTTTATCAACAATACGACCATCATCAACAACACGACTGTTATCAACAACAATACCTATTTCACCGGTCCGGCAATGACTGATGTAGAGCGCTATTCAGGCAAAGTGATTCCGCTCTCACTCAGAAATCTGAATAAAGTTGCCATTTCGACGGTGGATGACAATAGCGTTTCGATATATCGCCCTGATGTGAACGATAACAGCGGCAAAGCGCAAAACACCGCATACCGCCCTGTGAACGCAACTCCCGCAAACCGAGCTACAACAGGCAAAGCAAACACACTTTTGAACGAAACACCCGAAAATGCCGATAATATCGCCGCGCCGAAAGGAAACCCGTACAATCCAAGTACGCAAAGCCGTGATGCGAACAGCCCCTTTATCACTCCTGCGCCATCCGGCGGTAAATCTATGCCAAGCGGTCTTGGCGGTGAATCCGGCGGCGGTGGTAAAGTAACACCTATGCCCACACCGGTTGACGACGGGCGGCGTAATCCGACAACGCCGAACGAGACGGGCATACCGAAGACTTCTCCGGCTAAACAAGTCGAGCAGCCGCAACCACGCGACCAAAACTCCACAAAGAGTAATCCTTTTGGCTCTCCTGCTGCCGTTCCTGAGCAGCAAAATCAGCAGCGCGAGGAAGCACGTCAACAGCAAGAGCCGCAACAGCGTTACCAAAAGCAAACTCAAGAAGAACAACAACGTCAGCAAGAACAACAACGTCAGCAAGAACAGCAACGGCAACAAGAGCAACAACGCTATCAAAAACAAGCCGAGCAACAGCAGCGCGACGAAGTAAAAAAACAAGAGCATCAGCAACGCCAACGCACAGAACAGCCCCAGCAAGAACAGCAGCGTTACCAAAAACAAGCCCAAGAAGAACAGCAACGCAAACAAGAACAACCCAAAAGTGAACCACGCAAAAGTAGCGATGGTGAAGTAAAAAAATCACCGCCACCACAGCAGCAGCAGAACTACCAAAAGAAAAAAGGCGAAGACGAAGCATAACGCCATCACAGCATAATGCTGTCACAATATTCAAACAGGCACATTGAAAAAGTCAGTGCGCCTGTTTTTTTTTGTACTATTTTTTTTGTATTGTTTTTGCTTGTTTACCAAACAAACGTTTGGTAATTTTGTGCGAAACAATCAACATACTCAACACTGACAATATGCCGGTTCAAAAAATTACCCGTGAAGAAATTGTCACGAAGTGCGTGGAGCGCTTTCGCACACACGGTTTTCATCGTACCACGATGAGCGACCTTGCGGAAGTCTGCGGTTTGCAGAAAGGGAGTTTTTATCATTATTTTTCGTGCAAGGATGAGATTCTACGCGAAGGACTTGTGCAGACACGAGATTACTTTGCACAGCATATTTTTACGCTTGCCTACGATAACGGCATTACGGCAAAAGAGCGCATGAAATCTATGCTGGACGCGCACGTCGCAATTATGCTGCGTGGGAACGGTGGCTGCTTAGTGGCAAACGTGTCAGCAGAAACGCTCAATACAGCACCGGAATTTATGCCTCTTCTGCGGGAAATTAGCGACCGCTGGCACGCGGCGCTGACCCACATCGTGCGCACGTGCCGTGAGAGGGAAGAAGCAGACAGCACCGCGTGGCGCATCATGCAAGATATTGAGGGCGCGGTCATGCTTGCCCGACTCTACGACAGTGCGCACTTCACCACTGAAGCCGTAGAGCGCTCCGTGGCGTATTGCACCGAATGAATTGCTCCGAATGATATGCACACTATCCCATTATTTTCTCACGTTCCATTTTGTTTTCCAATGACCCTACAGCAACCAGACCCCGCATCCAATCCTGGATTGGAGTATTTTCGCTCACTTATCGGGCAAAGTTTTAAGGATAAAAGCCGCTCTCCCTTTGGGCGCTGGCTTGCCGGAACGCTGCTTGCCGTAGAACACGGCAGGCTTGAAATTGAATTTACCGTGCGCCCCGAAATGCTGAATCCCGCAAAGACATTCCACGGCGGGGTGATTGCCGGGATAATGGATGATGCCATTGGCGCGACTATTTTTGCACTCGGTAAGAAAAACTTTTTTACATCTGTCAATCTTGTTGTAGATTACTTCGCTCCGGCAAAAGAAGGCGACCGCGTTATCGCCAAAACCGCGATTATCAAGGAGGGCGCGAAAATCATCAACGCGCAATGCGAAATCTGGCACGCTGAGAAAAACCGTCTTCTTTCGCGTGGCACGACAAACTTGATGAAAATTGACGTGGAAGTGTAGTAAATCAAATTTGCAAACCAAAATCATTTTGTTATTTCATTGTTCAGGACTATGCAACGTAAAACTATCGTAATTTCCGGCATCGGTGCTATCACCCCCATCGGCGAGGGCGTAGATGCGTATTGGCAGGGTTTGGTGAGCGGTACAAGCGGCGCTGTGCCGATTTCTTATTTCGATACCGCCGACTATGATTGCAAACTCGCTTGCGAAGTACGCAATTTCGATGCAACCAACTATCTCGACCGCAAGTCGCTCAATCGTCTGGATAAGTATTGCCAATTCGGCATCATCACAGCAGAAATGGCAATGAAGGACGCGAAATTCCACCTCCCAGACATGGACACCACGCGCATTGGTGTTGTCTATGGTTCCGGTATTGGCGGAATGATTTCCTACGATGCGCAGTTTCGTGGCTATATGGCAGGCGGACCACGCCGCGTCAGTCCGTTCTTCGTGCCACAGATGATTCCCGATATGGCAGCCGGTATGATTTCGATTCGCAACAATCTCCGCGGACCGAATTATGCTACTGTTTCGGCGTGCGCCACTTCGCTTCATGCGATGATAGACGCATACATGATTTTGCAACACGGTATGGCAGATATTATGATTTGCGGCGGCGCTGAGGCATCCATTACCCCGATGGCTATCGCAGGCTTTGGCAATATGCAAGCACTTTCCACACGCAATGACAGCCCCGAAACGGCTTCCCGTCCCTACGACAAAGACCGTGACGGCTTTGTGATGGGCGAAGGTGCAGGTGCATTTGTGGTAGAAACGTTGGAGTCAGCACAGGCTCGCGGAGCGCATATCTACGGAGAACTTGCCGGAATCGGCATGACGGCGGACGCGCACCATATGACCGCACCGCATCCCGAAGGCGAAGGCGCTCTTCGCTCTATGCAAATGGCTCTCGGCAGCGCGGGGCTTACGCCGAAGGATTTGGACTACATCAACACGCACGGCACTTCCACGCCGCTTGGCGATGTGGCAGAAATTCAGTCTATTAAAAAACTCTATGGCGAAGACACCGATGCTCTCAGCAACGTAAATATCAGCTCTACAAAGTCTATGACGGGACATTTGCTGGGTGCTGCGGGGGCGATTGAGTCTATCGCTTGTTTGTTGGCTATTAAGCACCAAACCGTCCCGCCGACGATTAACGTCTTTAATCAGGATGAACGAATTGACGTGAATGTGACGGCAAACAAGCCGCAACAGCGCTCTATCAAGCACATTCTCAACAACGGTTTTGGTTTCGGCGGACACAATGCGACATTGATTTTCAAAAAAATGTAAGTACGCACGGGAAAGCGTACAAAGCAGGTTAAACCTCAGTTTCACAAATTCGTGAACGGGGATGTTTGACCTGCTTTTTTTGTGGGTGCTACTGACCCCTCAACGACTGCTATTTCCTCTGCTGTCAAACCATAAAGCGCATATACTAGCACATCTATACGTTTGTCTGTACCGGCTATCTGTCGCTCCACGTGCTTTCGTGCTTCGGCGCTCTCTGTTGCAGCTTGCTCCTTATGCAGCGTGAGCATCTCAGAGACGAGTTGCACAAGATTCTTATGTACACCGACATCTTGCTTCTGAGCTAAGTTTAATTGAGGGATAGGAATACGATTTGTGGCTGGCACGTCGAAGTGCATTGTACGAATTGCTTTTGCGAAAATAAAACGATAAACGTACCAATTTATTAGCTTACTATTGAGAATACCCAACAAGAATCTTGAGTCGTACTGGGAAATATTTTCCAATTGGTTCACCGTATCTAGAATTATGGCGGAAGGCTCTTCTACGATTGTTGCAATAATTTTAATATGATCTGTTGGATTTTGAATATGAGCTACAATGTTCTGTACCAAAATACTTCTGGGTTTGATAAAGGCTTTTTCATCATTGATTTTCATGGCTGAAATATAACCTTTTGTGCTTTGAGGAATGTCGTAGCGGCTAATCTGTTGCCCGCCCCAGACTAAATAATCGGTGATTCTGTTACGCACAAGTTTTTGCAACATTGCCCCGCGTTGATTATTCACATAATCACCTAAAAATTTTTGCTGCTCAAGTAACTTTTCAGCAACATTAATTTCTTGGGCAGTTACACCGCCAAGAATAAAGCCAAATTTTTCACATAATTGTTTGTTGATTGTGCCAACATTTTCAATCTTCTTATCTACTCGAAGACACGAGGTGTAGTGGGCAGTAAGAATATCTTTTTGGACGAAATACATTACCTGTTCAAGTTTTACTGTCTTCCAGACCTTTGAACAATCAACAATTTCCGTAATTTTATCAAGAAGTGCCGCGCGAGTTTTTTTCCAATTGGAAGCGTAAATAAATGGTTTCGGCACGATAAAACTGCCATACCCGTTCTTTTTCAGTAATATCAATTGCTTTACCATGAATAGAGCCGCTGTGTCAGTACTACCAATAATATATTTTCGCTCAAGATATGCACGCTCTAATGAGCTAAGTTCTCCTCCATACGGCGGATTCCCCACCACCGCATCAAAGCCGCCTCTGTTCATGACGCTAGCAAACTCGACATCCCAATCGAACGCATTAATTTTCAGCCGTGCTTCTTCATCGAAGGCGGAGAACTGCTTTCCTGAGTAAAAATCCGTGCCGATAAGGGCATTCCCACATTTGATGTTATCCTGCAAGTCCGGAAGTAGGCGCTCTTTGTAGAGTGTGCGCTGTGCGGCGAGTGTTTGTGTGGACTCGCCTTCGAGTGCCTTCAGCATGAGCGAAAGTTTGGTTACTTCCACCGCTTGTGCGTCAATATCCACGCC
>JANYDO010000402.1 GCA_025363605.1 Candidatus Kapaibacterium sp. | reverse complement strand
CAAAGGGGGCGACGAGCGCAGCGAGTGGGGGATTTGTCGAAAGGCGCATAAAATCTAAATCCCCCGTTCCCCCTTTATCAAGGGGGCGAATGAGTAAGACTCGATACATCATGCAGTTACGCTTAACTTAATGACATTGTTCATAACGATTTATTGAGGCGAAACGGTAGAAAGAAGAAACCACGTCCGCATCATGCCTTTGCCCTTGACCTCAATCTCACCGCGCTCCTCGAAGGTAAATGTATTCTTGAGCGCTAAAAACACCTCCTCCGAAACATGAATCCGTCCCGCCTCCCCGTGCGATTCCATGCGGCTTGCCGTGTTCACGGTGTCGCCCCAAATATCATATGCAAACTTGCTCGTGCCGATAACGCCCGCTACCGCTTCGCCTGTGTGGATGCCGATGCGCACTTGTATGTGTCCGCCGAGATTGTTCTTTGCGTCGGGATTGCTCATCACGTGTTGCATCGCAAGCGCAAAGTGGGCTACGCGCTCTGCGTGGTCTGGGGAGCGCTCCGGCAGACCGCCCGCGACCATGTACGCATCGCCGATGGTCTTGATTTTCTCCAAACCATGCTTGGCAGCCAGAGCATCAAATTCGCCAAAAATTCCATTCAAACCTTCGACCAAATCTCGTGCGGAGACTGTTTGCGAGAGTTTGGTAAAACCGACAATATCCGCAAAGAGTACGGTTACGCTGTCGTAATGGTCAGCAATAGCACGTTCGCCGGACTTGAGACGCACGGCAATCGGAGCGGGCAGAACGTTCAGCAAGAGGCGCTCGGATTCGTCGTGAAGCTGCGTGATGACGAGATTCTTTTCTTCCAGCACGGCGTTGGAGACTTCAATTTCCGTTGCTTGTTCGTCCAGAATAGCCATTTGGCGCTGTATCTCACCGTTTGCTTCGGCGAGTTCTTTGTTTTTTTGCCGTTCCAGTGCGGCTTCTTGCTCCACCTTTTCCGTCGCCAGACTCGTCTGCAAATACCGCAAGCGTGATGCAGTCTCGTTATTCAGCACATCTTCTTTCACGGCGTGATAGCGTTTGTAATGCTCAAATGCTTCGGCGATGTTTCCGGCACGCTCATAGACTTCCGAAAGGGCATGATGAATGTCGCAGACTTTTGGTTTTGCGCCGATTTCAAGGGCAATGTCGAGCGCGGTCAACATCAGATTTGTCGCCTTGCTAAATTCTCCCGTTGCCGAAAGAACAATCCCCAGATTCAGCAAACTCGTGATTTCGCTGGAGCGATTGTTGCTGTCGCTACGAATCTGCAAGGCGTGTTCGTGGTGTTGAAGCGCTTCCTGAAAGCGCCCTTGGCGGTAATACACGCTTCCGATGTCGTTCAGCGACCGCGCCTCTCCGAGAACATTTCCTTGTGCGCGGTGAATGGTGAGCGCTTCCGTACTATATTCCAGCGCTTCTTCATAGCTTTCCATCGTTTCCAGTGCGAGCGCTAAACCGTTCATAATACGTGCTTCGCCAATAACATTACCCGCAGCTTTGAAATTCTGCAATGCCTTGTCAAAATACGCGACAGCTTGGTCGGTATCGCCGATGCTTTGGTGAATGCCGCCCATAATGTTCCATGCCCAACCTGCAAACTCCGCGTCGTCAGTCGTTTCCAAGCTCTTCACGCCCGCCATTGCATTACTGAGCGCTTGGTCGTAGTTGCCCAGCGACCAATGGATAGAACCGATGAGCAAACGCGCCCGCCCTGTGCCTTGTTCATCTTCAAGTGATTCAAAAGCATAGAGGCTTTTGAGTCCATAACGTAAACCTTCTTCATTGCGAGAAAGTAAGTACATTGCAAAGCCGGTGCTAAGAAGCGCCTGTGCCGCACCACGAGTGTAATCGGCGGTTTCGGCAAGGAGCAGTGCGTCATTGGCAAATTGCAGCGCACGAGAGGTGTCGCGGAAGCGCAGCAAAAAACTCATTTCGTTGAGAATGTCCGTGCGCTCTTCTTCGCTGCGAGCAGCTTTGAAGCGCTCTTCGAGTGGAGCTAGTAAGTCTTGAATAGTTGTTGTCATAGTCTATCGTTGGTGCAAGAGTAGAGAGGAAAAGAAGTTGAGCCAGCGAGGAGTGCTGCTCTGATGAGGACTTACGAAAAACCGCCTCAACTTTGGGAGCAAGGGGTTGCAACCCCTTGTTATTCCTAGTGTCCTGTAACAAGGGAGCATGCTCCCTTGTTCGTTTCTTTCGCATTTTCGTAAGTCCTAATAATGTTACTTACTGCCACGGCAGCTTGTCCAAATCAACATTCCCGCCGGTCAAAATCACGCCGACGCGTTTGCCTTGAACCTCTAATTTCTTTTCCAGCACAACAGCAACCGCAACAGCGCATGACGGCTCAATGATAATTTTCATCACTTCCCAGACCGTGCGCATGGCGCGAATAATCGCTTCTTCGCTGACGGTGTGAATGGCGGAGACACGCTCTTGAATGATGGGAAAGGTCAGTGTGCCAAGCGATGTGCGAAGCCCATCGCAGATGGTTCGGGGCGGGGTAATGGCTGGATAAATAGTGCCGTCGCGCAGCGAACGAAAAGCATCGTCGGCTTCTTCGGGTTCGCAGCCGATGACCTTAATGCTGGGATGCAGATACGTAGCCGCAATCGCTGTTCCCGCAAGCAAACCACCACCGCTCACGGGCGCAAGGACGTAATCCAGATTGGGCGTGTCTTCCACCAGTTCTTTTGCGCACGTGCCTTGTCCGGCAATCACGCGCACGTCGTTGTAGGGGTGAATGAACGTTGCTCCGGTGCGGGTTTGAACCTCTGCCGCGGCAGTTTCGCGGTCAGCTTGCGTATTACCGCAGAAGATGATTTCGCCGCCGTATGAGGCAACCGCATTTTTCTTGATTTGAGGCGAGTTTTCCGGCATGACGATATATGCCGGAATGCCGCGTGTACGGGCTGCCAGTGCCACTGCTGCCGCGTGATTGCCGGAAGAGTGCGTCACAACGCCGTTTTTTGCCTCGGCATCGGTGAGCGAAAAAACCGTGTTGAATGCGCCCCGCGCCTTGAATGCGGCTACTTTTTGGAAATTTTCGCACTTAAAAAAAAGCTCACCGCCCGTGCGCTCGTTCAGGATGTGGCTCGTGAAAACGGGTGTGCGATGAATGAATGGTTTGATGCGTTCGTGGGCGGTTTCAATGTCGTGAAAGGTTATGTTCATTGGTTGCAAAAAGAATTGAGTTAGGACTTTCGCAAATCGTATCTGTCATACCGACGTAGGTCGGTATCCATGCCGTGTACACGTTTCCGATAGATTCCGACCTGCGTCGGAATGACAGCAAATATGGAGAGTTTGCGAAAGTCCTATGAGTGAAAAAATG
>JANYDO010000289.1 GCA_025363605.1 Candidatus Kapaibacterium sp. | reverse complement strand
CACCTCACCCCATTTGATGCGGAACGGGTGGATTTTGTCTAAACTTCAAAACGAAGGAAATACTATGCAAGCGATAGAGTTTAGCACAGAGGCAGATATTATTCATATTACCATTGAACGCAACGCCCTGAATACGGCACTTTTGGCACAAGTGAATGAGTATTTGCAAGGCTTGATGCAGCCTTTGGAAGCAACACGTATCACTGCTGCAAATACGATGACAGCAAGCGAACTACGACGTTTACCGCCAAACGAGCGCAAACGCATTACGGCAGAACAATTTGCCCGTGCATCGGAACTCTACACGAAAAACCCTGACGCGCTTGTGGAAGATGTAAGTGATTGGAGTGATGTGTATGCAGGGTGAAGTGTGGGAGGTAGAGTTTATGCCACAACGCGGTGCGGAAATAGGCAAAGTACGCCCTGCTATTGTTTTCAGTTCAATACTTGCGGGCAAATTACCGCTTCGTATTGTCGTACCGATTACCGATTGGAAGTCCGAATATGGGCAATACTTCTGGTTCACGCAAATTCTTCCCAACGCTGCCAATGGGCTTGGTAAAATCAAGTGGTGCAGATGCCTTTCAAGTGAAGAGCATTTCCACAGAACGGCTTCGGAAGAGCATTGGAGCAATAAGCCCAAGTGAATTGAAAAAAGTGATAGATGCTGTCATTATGTGTCTGGAAACAACATAAAATACAAAAAATCATAACAGGCAATTTACCAATGCTTGAATTCAAGTTGTCTATTTCTTCGTTATTGGAGAAAAAGAAAAAACCCTTGTAAAGTATTATTTTACAAGGGTTTGATTTTTTTTTATTTCGTGCGGAGAGCGGGACTTGAACCCGCATGCCCGTTAAGGCGCCACCTCCTTAGAGTGGTGCGTCTGCCATTTCGCCACCTCCGCAGCAGACATTGTTAATGTCGTATTATCAAGACGACAAAAATACGGCTTTGCTGATTTCTGTGCAAATTTTTTTTGCACCGATAGCGAAAATATGCCGTTCTATGCCCTAAAATAATGTATTTCGCTTACGAGAAAGAAAGTGCTCGTAGGATTTCCTCTTGGAATGTCGTATCTTTGCGCCTTCTACGCCTTTTGTTATCATTTTAGTTTTAGTTTTTGCAATGATACAGCTTGCCGTCAACATTGATCATATTGCCACGTTGCGCGAGGCGCGAGGTGGCGTAGAGCCAGACCCCGTAGCCGCCGCCGCAATCGCGGAACTTTCCGGTGCTATCGGTATCGTCTGTCATCTTCGGGAAGACCGTCGTCACGTTAATGACCGTGATCTGCGACTCTTGAGAGAGACCGTCAAAACCAAGCTCGACCTTGAGATGGCGGCTACACCCGAAGTCATTGCTATTGCCATTGATACCTTGCCTGATTTGGTAACATTTGTGCCGGAGAAGCGCGAAGAACTCACGACCGAAGGCGGTTTGGATGTGGCAAAAAATCTCCATCATTACACCGAAGTCGTTGCGAAAATGCACCAAAACGACATTGCGGTTAGTTTTTTTATCGAACCCGCCAGAGACCAGATTAACGCAGCTTCTACCGCCGGAGCAGAGATTATCGAACTCCACACTGGCATCTACGCAAACGCACGGACTACGAAAGAGCAAACAGATGAACTAAAGCGTTTACGGGAAGCCTCTGAATACGCCGCGTCGCTGGGGCTAAAGGTAACGGCAGGACACGGCTTAAACTATACCAATGTCCAACAAATATGCACCATTCCCGAAATGGAAGAAATTAGTATCGGTCATGCCATTATCTCACGGGCTGCCTTTGTTGGCTTGGAGACCGCCGTGCGAGATATGGTCAGGCTTCTGGAAGTATATTCGCGCTAATTTTTCCAAGAAATTTTTTCTCGCAGTTCATATCTTGTTGAACTGCTCAACGTCGCTTTGTATCGTACATTCTACACTTTATCCTTTCCCATGAATACAATCGCTATTGTCGGACGACCAAACGTCGGTAAATCTACGCTCTTTAATCGCATTATGGGGCGGGATGTGGCTATTCATGCCGCAGAGCCGGGTGTGACGCGCGACCGTCTCTATGGGAAAGCCGATTGGTCAGGGCGCTTTTTTACCGTGATTGATACGGGCGGCATTGTGCCGGACAGCGAAGAACTGTTCGATGTTGCCATACGCGAGCAAGCAGCAATGGCAATAGACGAGGCACAGTCTATCATCTTTGTCTGCGACGGACGCACGGGTATCACCGCAATTGACGAAGAAATAGCGCGTTTGCTCCTGCGCTCCGGCAAACACGTGACGATGGCGGTGAACAAAATGGATGACCCGAAGCACGATATGAGCGCATACGAATTTGCTTCGCTGGGCTTGGGCGAACCTTTCGGTTTTTCGGCGCTTTCGGGGCGTAGCATTGGTGAGATGCTTGATAGTGCGATTGAACCCTTCCCTGCCAACGAAGAAGAAATTGAAGATGAGCGCTTGAAAATCGCTATTGTTGGTCGCCCAAACGTGGGCAAGTCCAGTTTGTGTAATGCTCTTTTGGGACACGAACGCACGATTGTAACGCCGATTGCCGGTACGACCCGCGATGCTATTGACAGTATTCTCAAGTATTACGGCGAAGAAATTGTACTGATAGACACCGCAGGACTCCGCCGCAGAAGCCGCATCCAAGAAAACGTCGAGATGTTCAGCACGTTTCGTACCCAGCGCGCCATCGAGCGCTGCGACGTAGCCGTTGTTGTCGTGGATGCTATCCAAGGCTTGGATATGCAAGACAAGCGAATTATCAACGATGTCGTAGATGCGCGGAAAGGCATTATTATCGCTATCAACAAATGGGATGCTGTCGAAAAAGATCACAAGACCGCAGAAAACCTCACCAAGCAGATTCATAGCGAAATGAAAACGGTGGATTATGCGCCCACACTCTTTATTTCTGCGCTCTCCAAGCAGCGTATCACCAAAGTTCCTGAAATGGCAAAGGATATTCAGATGCGCCGCAAACAGCGCATTCCTACGGGAAAATTGAATGATAAACTCTTGGAAGATATTTCCCGTACACCGCCGCCTTCGGTCAAAGGACACGATTTGCGCATTAACTACATCACGCAAACCGGCACCGAGCCACCACTCTTTATCTTTTTCTCCAACTTCCCCGAATCCATCCCCGAAGCATATAAGCGCTTTCTGGAGAATAAACTCCGCGAACACCTTGATTTGACAGGCATCCCGATTTCATTCCTCTTTCGCAGCAAAAACAAGCGCGAAGAGGACTAGAGTTGCTTATCCCCACGTACTCCCAAACAATGCTGCCATGAAAAGTATCGCACAACAACATTTTGAGCGCATTTTTGATGTGTTCTGGAGTGTGCTGATTCTTCTAGGAGTAACTCTTGGAGCGGTCTATATCCCGCTCCGATTAGTGCGCAACATTGACCAAAGTATCTTTTCCTACACTATCGCAACATCGGTGACAGTGCTGTTTGTGCTGGACATTGGGTATAATTTGTATGTTGCACTGCGTCGCCGCCACAACACTCACCGTCGTGATCGCCAGACCGCTTTAGAGCAGTACGCTCGTCGGCGCTTAGTTATTGATGTTTTGGCTGCCTTGCCGCTTCCTACCTTGTTGGGCGGTTATTCGATATTTATTATTATTCGCCTCGTGAAAATGATTCGCGTGCGCGATATTTTCACCGAATGGCAGCGTACGGCGCTTCGGTATGCAAATGTGCTGCGATTGCTTTTTCTGGCGTATTGGCTCTTCGTGGTGGCGCATTGGGTGGCGTGTGGGTGGATTTATTTGCATGGCGCACCCGAAGGGATTGCTTTTCGAGAATACTACATTAAGGCATTGTACTGGGCTGTCACAACGCTTGCCACTGTTGGCTATGGCGACATCACGCCTAAAAACGATATTGAAATGATGTATGCGATTTTCGTGATGCTGCTTGGAATGGTAACGTACGGCTATGTGGTGGGGAATATTGCAAACTTGCTGGCAAATCTGGACGCTAACCGCAAGCGCTATTACCAGCAATCGGAGCAGATAAGCGCTTTTATGAACTCGCGCAAGATTCCCCACACGCTGCAACGGCGTATTAGCGAGTATTATGCGTATTACTGGGAGCGCCAAGTTGGTCAGGATGAATCACTTATTTTGAATCACCTGCCACCGCGCCTCAGAGCGGAGGTGATGATGTTTCTTCGGCGCGATATTCTTTCGGCAGCAGGCATTTTTGGCAATGCCGATGACGACACACTTCGAGACCTTGCGAAAGAACTTCGCCCGATACTCTTTGCGCCCGGCGATATTATTTGTCGTCTTGGAGAACCGGGTAATTCAATGTATTTTATCAACAATGGTACATTGGAAGTGTTAGATGCAGAACAGCGTACGATAGCACTTCTCGAAGAAGGCGATTTATTTGGTGAAATTGCGCTTCTTCTCGACCAACCCCGCACTGCAACTGTTCGCGCCCGTGATTACTGCGATGTGTATTCTCTCGAAAAACAGGCTTTTAATAGCGTCTTAGCGCATCACCCGCTTTTTCACCAACATATTCGCACGATGGCACAGGAACGGCAAAATATTGAAAGCCACGATTCCCTTGAACAATAACCCGTTGCTCTTCCCATGACGCTCCAACTCAACGCTATTCTGAGTCCACATCTTCTTCGCAATGATGATATTCTTCGCAATAGCATCACTGTCGTCATTGATGTTTTCCGCGCTACCACGACGATAGCGGTTGCTTTAGAAAATGGTGCCTTGGAAATTATCCCGACAGGAACGGTCAAGGAAGCAGAAGCAAAGGCAAAGGACTTGCGCGGGCGCTTAGGCGAAATGTCCGTGCTGCTTTGCGGAGAGCGCGGTGGCATAAAACCGAACGGATTCGATTTGGGTAATTCACCCCTCGAATACACGCGCAGCGTCATTCAGGACAAAGTACTCGTCCTCAGCACCACCAACGGCACACAAGCACTGCAAGCGGCAAGTATTGCGCCTCTTGTGCTGGCAGCATCATTTGCCAATATGCAAGCGGTCGTAAAATTCATTATGCGGTATTTGGTACTCCATGAAGCACGCACTATGCAGACAGTGGAGGGAGCCAGCACGAAGAATGAAGGCGGCGTTGAGAGCATCTGTGCTTTTTGCGCCGGAAGCGAAGGAGATTTCAGCTATGAGGATACGCTCTGTGCCGGAGCGCTTTTAGAGGCGCTTGCGCAGGAATTATCGGAGGGTGAGTATTCGTACAAAAGCAGTGACACCGCTAATGCGGCACGGAATCTTTATCGCAACGAAACAAACCTTACCCAAACACTTGCTTCCACGCGCCATGCGGAGTATTTGACCTCGCTTGGCTTTGGTAAGGATGTTGCATTTGCCAGTACCTTCGACACAAGCCGTATGATTCCTTTACGCCGCGCCGACGGGTCGCTTATTCACTGGCATAATCCGTTGAACTTGTAAACGCTACACGTCGAAACGATAGGATTCACCTAATTCAGGAATAATCACGTTCATATCGGGAAAGTTTGCTTTGACAGCAGCGCTCATAGATGCTGTTGCCGTGGGGTCGCCGTGAACCAGAAAGAGATGCTTTGGCTTCGTCTCAAAGATATAATCCAGCAGTTCGCTGCGCTGCGCGTGTGCGCTAAAGCGGAAGCGCTCCAACTCGCAAGCACGGGTAACGGCTTTGTTCGCCATAGTAAATTCTACATCTCGCTCGGAGTGCAAGAGCGCATAGCCGGGCGTTGACGAATCTTGATAGCCCATCACGCCAATACCGAAATTCCGAATCCCTAGCCAGCGCTGTGCAAGCTGATAGGACGGACTTCCTTCATTCAGCATCCCGCTTGAAATCACAACAATAGAAGGCTCATTGAAAAATTTCGCCGACATCATCGTTTCATATTTAACATACGTCAGGGGAATACTGGTCAACTGGAAGCCGGGTTCTACACGCGGCACAGAATGGGCATAGCGGTCATAGATTTTGGAAATTCGTTTGCTCATGCCACCAGTGTATATGGGCAGTTTGGGTATTTTGCCGGAATTCATCAGATTAAACACCACCTTCAAGACTTCCTGCGTCTTTCCGAGCGCAAAGGTCGGCAGCATAACCGAGCCGTTTTGATTGATGATGTGATTGATAAACTCTGCAAGGCGTTGTTTTTCCTCGTCGTAGGTGCGCGGATTCTCGTCTGCGCCATTGGTACACTCAATAATCAAACAGTCCAAATGATGCCTTGGCAGAGATGCTCCGGCAAGCAATGCCTGACGGGAGAACTGAACGTCGCCGGTGTGCATAATAGTTGCACCGCTCGCCTCGAAGAGCGCTCCTGCCGAGCCGATAATGTGTCCCGCGTCGTGAAAAGTGAGCTTGATACCGCTGGAAGTCGTCGTTTCGTCGGAAGTACCGTTATATCGTGTATGAGGGTTTCTTAGCAGCAATGGTTCATTGTAAAGCACACCCTCGAAGACAATGGAAAATTTATCGAGCATTGCGGGAACATAGTAATCAAGCGCTTCGTCGGGCAGCCCGCTCGTGTCGTCAATTTTCAGTAGTTTTATGGTATTGCGCAGCATGATTTCAATAAGGTCGCGTGTCGGGCGCGTGGCAATCATGCGGGCGTGGGGAAGGCTTTTCATAATATACGGCAAACCGCCCAAGTGGTCGGTGTGGGCGTGCGTCAGGACGAAACTATCCACATCGCGGTCACCCAAAAGTTCTAAGTGCGGTAGGGCATCGCTGTCGCGCCTGCGCGGATGCAAGCCCGAATCAATAATTACGCCGTGTCCATCAATATTCACGTAACAAGAATTTGCGCCGATTTCGCCTGCGCCTCCCAGCATCATAAGTTCAATATTCATTCTGTCGGTCTCTTTACTTTCGTTTGTGATTGTGTAGTGCTGAAGTAATTGCCCAGTAACTTGATAATATAGACGTTACTGTGGCTGTTTAAGTATTGTTTTGTACCGAGTCGGATTGTGCAATATGACGGAAGCTGTTGATACATCAGCATCCTCGCCCAGTATTTTTCCGATAACCATGCTGCGCGGATAAAAACGTTCTAAAATTTCCTCATACAGCGCCAGACTAATAATGCTGCGCTGCTTTTCAAGTTCTTGAGTTTGGTCTTTTGCAAGTTGCGCTTTCACGGCAGCTAAGTGCGTTAGAGCGGACTGATTCGGCGTTTGACCTGAAGCGGCTTTGAGGAGCTTTTCAAGTTCTGTCAACTTGCGAAAAGCGGGGCTTTCGTAGGTAAATTTCGAGCGCTTGGCAAAGGCAACAAATTGGTCAAAAACGCGCTTATCAACGGTGAATTTTTCCGGTAGAGCTTTTTTATCTCCCGCATACTCATTGGCAAAAGCAAAGAATGTGCTATGCTTGAAAAGTTCACTCACAATATCAACTTGCCCTTGTTCAGCCAGAACGCTGTCCGGCAGGATACCTGTCGCATCGCGGACGATGCGTCCCGTGCTGGTCTTGAAGGTTTTGGTGGTGTCCGGATTCGATTTAATAATGCCGTGTCGCCGCCCGTTATAGTCAATCTTTTGTATGCAGCGTCCCGACGGGGTGTAGTATTTTGCTGTTGTCATTTTGAGTGTCGCGTCGTAGGGCAGCGAGGAAATTGTTTGTACAAGCCCTTTGCCAAAGGAACGTTCACCAATAATCACGCCCCTATCGAGGTCTTGCATTGCTCCGGCGACGATTTCGCTAGCGCTGGCGGTGTTGTCATTGATGAGAACGGCAAGGGGAAGCGTGGGTTCAAGCGGTGCGCGACGCGAGTAGTAGCGACGTTCGCTTTCGCTCGTGCGCCCGCGTGTGGAGACAATCATCGTGCCTTGCGGAACAAAAAGCTCGCTAATACTGACCGCAGCGTCCAGAAGCCCGCCCGGATTGTCACGCAAATCTACGATAATGCCGCGTAAGGACGACTTTTTTTCCTGTGCTTGCTTGTGGAGCGAAGCAATCGCGTCGCGGACTTCACTAGGAGCATTGTGCGTGAAGCGTTCAAGCCGCAGATAGCCAATATCGTTCTGGACAATACCAGTGTAGGTGACGTTTTTCAGGGTAACTTCTTGGCGCGAAAGAACGATGCTCAAAGTGTCTTGCACACCTGTCCGCAAAATGCGCATCGAAACTGTTGTACCGGGTTTCCCGCGCGTGTACTTTCTGAGTTCTGTCGTTGTTGCTTTAAGTACAATCACTGAGTCAATGGCGTAGATTCTATCGCCAACACGCAATCCCGCTTTTTCCGCCGAACAGCCTTCGGTAATACCGACAATAGTGACGGCACTATCCAGCAAGGAAGTCGTAATGCCCAGACCGCCATAGACACCGGTAGTAATAATATCTACTTCTTCGCTGTCTTCATCACCGATGTACGACGTGTACGGGTCGAGATGCTTGACCATACCTTCAATGCCGGCTTCGATAAATTCTGCCGGATCAATTTCATCCACATATTCATTGGATACTTGACGAAAGAATTCGCCGAAGATAGCCAGCGATTTTGAAATTTTCATGTACGAGGCATTATCGGACACGGTATAAAATCCCAGCGAAGTCAGTACAAGACTCACTGCTAATGCCCAAAGAGCCATAGTCAGTATTCGTGCGCGAAAGCGGCTCATAGCGATTACAACGTAAGTGTAAAAAGAGAAAGTATATTTTGCAAGAGCAAGAGCTTATAATGCAGTTGTTCTTGGACTAAGCAGAAATTCTTGAATTTTATGCAAATCTTGGTCGGTAATAAAACTACCAATTTTATCTACTAATATGCTGAGTAATGTTGACTTGTAGGTCAGGGTAATATTTGCCTCACCTCTGCGAAAAACCTGATAATTGATTTGCGTATTAAGCATTTGCCATTTGCTTTTCAATTCAATATAACCAAGTGCAAGTGAGGTGCGCAGTTCTTCTTCGTCGTCGTCACCAATGTCTTCGGCATGAGCTAAAAAATTGGTACGGACTGCTGCAATCCATTCTGCAAGGTCAAGTCGTTCTTGTGCAGTGCTTTCTTGATATGCCTCAAGGCAATTTTTCCATATTTCTTCAACCTCGGCGCTGTGTAAAGCGTCGCGTAATTGTTGAACGATCATTGTCATTCTCCTGAAAATGCGTGGTGATTGATATTGGAAGCGCAATCTTGGGAACAAGACGCGGAGAATAAAAATTTGAAAATAAAACGAACTTGATATTACGAAATTTTTCCGAACTGTCAGTGACAATAGTTTGTTCTTCGGTAGCTTTTTGCGATATTACTTGCTGAATACACTTCATCTTCACTGATTTCTGTCCGATTTCCATGTCCGTACTTGCTATTTGTTCTTTACTACCCGATTTTCTGCCCGAACATCCATCTGTTTTTGCGCAAACTCTCTGCGAGCGTGCTTGGAATGAATCGGCTCAAGCACCTTTTGGTACTCAAGCAGGCACGATTCCCCAACACCAGCAGGCACTTGAAGCAAATGTACAAGCACTTGTGCGGCTCTATGCTCCTTTCTTTCGCCTTGTTCAAGAACAACAAAAAATTGCCAATACCTATACCAAACGCCTTGCTCGATGGAGCGTTTGGGATGAGTACTCACGCAAAGACCTTCCAATACTGCCGGAGCAAGCAATGTTGCCGCTTCGGGGAATCGTCACGGCATTCCCGATGATTGAACGAACGCTACGGCAAGGAGAAATCCCGGATAACATTGTCTTTCGTTCTGCGTGGCGTTTTTTCTGCCTTCGCTATGGTCATCGTGCTTTTTGCGAAGGGGATATTGCCGTGCCACGCTTTGATGAAGATTTGCAAGCTACGTTTGCGCACATTCTCAATCTCGCTCCTGTCCGTAAATACGACGATGAGTTTCCCACTGCCCCTACACTCAGCATGAAAGCGCGATTGCTTCATGTCTTATGGCGTAAATACCTCGCGGCGCAGTATGAAATCGAAACGCACCGTTCGGAAACTATGCAGCAGGCTTATGCTCTGCGCCAAAATATACTTGCCACGGCAGAGCATTTGGTGCTAAGGGGACGCTTGCAGTCGCCCTCAGATGTGTGGAAGACCTCTATCCACGACGTAGCAAGACTTTAAGATGGTTCTTCTGTTATTGTTTGGTCTGTTTGTGCGGTTTCTGATTGCATCTTTGGTTCAGCTTCTTGTGCAGTAAAATATGCGCGGATTTTTGCCAAGCCTTTTACGCCGGCTACCTTGCCCAAGTCTTCATCGGAGGCAGTGCGCACACCTTCGACCGAACCAAACGCCACAAGCAGCTTTTTTGCTGTTGCTTCGCCGATACCGTCTATAATGGTGAGTTCCGTTTGCAAGGTGCGTTTGTCGCGCAGCGAACGGTGGAATTCGATAGCGAAACGGTGCGCTTCATCGCGGGCTTGCTGCAAGAGTTTCAGACTACTGGAAGTCTTGGGAAGCAAGAGCGTATCGGATTGGAACGGGAACACGACTTCTTCCAAGCGCTTGGCAAGCCCGATAATAGGAATTTTGCCGTACAAACCCAATTCTTGGAGAATTTCTACCGCGTGGGAAAGTTGTCCTTTGCCGCCGTCAATGATGATTAAATCCGGCTCGTCGGTTTTTTCTTCCAGCATCCGCTTGTAGCGCCGCCCGACGACTTCTTGCATGGACTTAAAATCATCAATGCCTTCCACCGTTCTGATTTTGAATTTGCGATATTCCGATTTTTTGGGCTTGCCATCCACAAACACCACCATCGAAGAAACGGTCTCCGAGCCTTGAAAATGAGAGTTGTCGAAGCACTCAATCCTGCGCGGTGGCTTGGAAAGCCGCAAGTCGCGCTGCAACGACAGCACCGCGCGTGGAATCACCTTGTCTTTTTCCTGTTCGCGTTTCATGCGTTGCATAATTAGCTCTTTGAGCAAGAAGTCCGCGTTTGCAGCAGCCATATTGACCAGTTTGCGCTTGTCGCCTTGCTGCGGTACGTGCAGATGCACTCGTGCGCCACGTTTGGAAGTGAGCCATGTTTCGAGCGTTTGCATATCCTCAATCTCGCCGGGCAAAAAGATTTCATCCGGCACGTCGTCGCTTTCCAAATAAAATCGTTCGCACGTAGCCCGCACAATATCTGCCTCCGACGTGTCTTCCGACTGCGCCACATAGAAATGCTGCTTGCCGATGAGTTTGCCGTCACGGATTTTGAGAATGACCGTGCAAGCATCTTTTTCGTTCCGAGCAAGCGCCAGCACGTCGCGGTCAACGGGATCGGTGGAGAGGACTTTTTGTTTGTCAGAATACTCTCTGAGCGCAGCGAGGCGGTTACGCACAATAACTGCTTTCTCAAATTCCATTTCCTCCGAAAGCCGCTCCATTTCTTGTTGTAAATCTTGTTCGACGCTTTTCGACTTGCCGCGAAGGATTTGTGCTGTCTGCTTAATCATCTCGTTGTAGCGCTCGCGCCCCACGAAGCCCTCGCACGGACCTTCGCACTTTTTGATTTGATAATCCAAGCACACCTTAAATTTCCCTTTGGCGATAGCGTCTTCCGTGAGCGCAAGCTCGCAGGAGCGAATCGGGAAAAGCGATTTGACGAGGTTCAGCATGACGTACATATACTTTGCTTCGGTGTAAGGACCGTAGTATTTGCTGCCGTCGCGTAGGATTTTGCGCGTTGGAAAAACGCGAGGAAACGCCTCGTTGGTGATGCAGATGTAGGGATACGATTTGTCGTCTTTGAGCAAAATGTTGTAGCGTGGCTGATGCTCTTTGATGAGCGTATTTTCGAGAATAAGCGCCTCGACCTCCGTATCGGTCAGAAAAAATTCCACATCGCGTATTTTGCTCACGAGGACGCGCGTCTTTGCGTCACGGGGACGATTTTGCTGAAAGTAGGAACGGACACGGTTGCGAAGGTTTTTTGCCTTGCCGACGTAAATAATTTTTCCGTTTTCGTCCTTGTGCAAATACACCCCCGGATTGGTGGGAATGCTGTGCAACTTTTCCGCCAGCGATGCCGTCGGAACGAGCATCTCGGTGAGGTCGTTGGCAATTTTTTCGATTGTTTGGAGAGATGCTTGGTCTTGAGACTCGCTGTTCATCGGATTTGTGCTGATGGTGTGAAGAAGATGCTGTGCTTTTTTCGGGAAAAGCAACTTTGGAAAAGCAGCAGGATTGAAAAAATAGGAAAAAATGTCCATACGCCGTTATGATTCGCAAAAGAAAATTTTTGGTAAAAACTTGACTTTAGCAAAATTTCTCCGCATCTTTATTTTTCCCACATTTCTTCATTCCCAATGAACAAGACCTATACCACTCTCGCTCTCGCCTTGATTGCTCTGCATTGCGCTTGCGGACTGACGGCTCAATCAACTACTCAAATACCAGCCCCGCCAGCCACTCCCGCACCAACGGTTCTGAAATCGCCGCCCCGCGCCGAAGGCGAAGGACCTTTCAAGCGGCTCATTATTCGCGGGGTAACGCTTATCAATGGCACGGGCGCACCGCCGCTTGGTCCGGTGGATATTGTGGTGGAGGGGAATCGTATCAAATCGGTGAAAACCGTCGGCTTCCCGGGACTGGCGATTAAGCCCGAAAGCCGCCCCAAAGCGAATGAGGGCGATAAGGAACTGCAAGCCGAAGGGATGTACTTGCTGCCTGGATTTGTGGACACGCACGGGCATTGTGGCGGTTTGGCGCAGGGTACAAGTGCGGAGTACGTCTTTAAGCTCTGGCTGGCGCATGGTATCACGACCGTCCGCGACCCATCGGCGGGAAACGGCTTAGAATGGACACTTGAGCACCGCGACAAAAGCGCAAAAAATGAGATTACCGCGCCACGCATCAAAGCCTATCCGTACTTTGGACAGGGCGCAGACGACCCGATAGCTACGCCGGAGCAGGCAAGAGCATGGGTGCGAGGCGTTGCGAAAAAAGGCGCGGACGGGATTAAGTTTTTTGGTGCTGCGCCCGATGTCTTCAAAGCAGCATTAGAAGAAGCAAAAGTGCAAAACCTCCGAACCGCTTGCCACCACGCCCAACTCGACGTTGCCCGCGCCAACGCGCTCCAAACGGCGCGGTGGGGACTGACTTCGATGGAGCATTGGTACGGCTTGCCAGAAGCACTTTTTGAGGATAGAACGGTGCAGGATTACCCGCTTGATTACAATTATCAAAACGAACAACACCGTTTTGCCAATGCAGGAAAGCTCTGGAAGCAAGCGGCAAAGCCGTATTCCGAGAAATGGAATGCGGTGATGAATGAAATGTTGAAACTTGATTTCACGCTCGACCCCACATTCAATATCTATGCCGCAAGCCGTGATTTGATGGCGGCTGCACGGTACGAATGGCACGACGAATATACACTCCCCTCGCTCTGGGAATTTTTCCAACCCAACCGCGCCGCACATGGCTCGTATTGGTTTTAT
>JANYDO010000193.1 GCA_025363605.1 Candidatus Kapaibacterium sp. | reverse complement strand
TAGACGTTGTATGTTTGTAGAATCTTCGTGTTGTTTTTCAGGATACTTTTGTCAAAAATTCTTTGCGTCCATGACAAATATACAATCTATCAGAAATGATTTTAAGCGACATTTGGCGACATTTGCAGACAGTCTTGTTCGTTATGTTTCTACCGATGATGAACAGTGGGCGGTAAAGGGATTTATTGACATATTTCGGAATGTGTACACAATTTCCGGCGATACGAAAATTGTCTCGAAAATTCTTGAAATTCATTTATTTCCAAAGATACTTGAATTTGCAGACAAACACTGCTTCGCAGTTGTTCTAGCCGAGCATCAGAATTATTATCCCGATGTGTCTTTTGTGCATAAAGATAATTCACAAATCAAGTTCGCAGTAGATTTCAAAACAACCTATCGTCTGCCCGACAAGCCGCATTTATGCAATGGCTTCACGCTCGGTTCGCATGGTGAATATTTTGTCAATCGTACAAGTCGCAAAAATATCCAGTTCCCATATTCTGAATATCTTGGACATTTTTGTTTGGGGATTATTTATTCTCGCCTTGATACCGACGAAACAAGAACGTATAGACTTGATGAACTTCAAGCGATTACTTCGGTTATTGGAAATTTTCAATTTTTTGCCGTTGAGAAATGGGAAATTGCCGGAGACACTAGCGGGAGCGGTAATACAGCAAATATAGGGAGTATTAAAGTTATAAATGATATTATTCAAGGCAATGGCGTTTTCAAAGCTCTTGGTGAAGAATGGTTCGATGATTATTGGCGAAACTACGGTAAAATCACGATACTGGATGAAAAAGGGCAAGTAAAAAAGATTCGCTCCCTCCGTGATTTTCTTGTTTATCGAGGTTTCAATAGTCCACAAGGAGCGGGGCAATGAAAATTTTTGTACCGCCGATAAAATGTCAAGGTATCAAAACAAAACTTGTTCCTTGGATACAAGATTCCATAAGCCTCCGTCCCGCAACGCATTGGATAGAGCCATTTATGGGGTCGGGGGTTGTGGGCTTCAATACGCGCCCGAAGCGGGCGACCTTTTGTGATAGTAACCCGCACATTATTGCTTTCTACAATGCAATCAAAGAACACGTTATCACACCATCAGAGGCACGTGCGTTTTTGGAACATGAAGGAGCACTTTTGTCAATCCGCAAAGAGGAGCATTATTACGCTATTCGGGAGCGTTTTAATACATCAGCAGACCCTTTTGATTTCTTGTTCCTAAGCCGTGCCTGCTTCAATGGTGTGATGCGATTTAACCGAAAAGGCGCATATAATGTGCCATTTGGACACAAGCCAGAGCGTTTTGCTAAAGCATACATCACCAAAATTGTCAATCAAATTGACTATGTTGCCAAAGCCTGTGAACACTATGACTGGTCGTTTGTATGCAGTGATTTTCGCCCTTTGCTGGCAAATACTAATGAGAATGATTTTCTTTACTGCGATCCACCATACATCGGTCGGCACGTAGATTATTTCGATTCATGGTCGGAACAAGACGAAGCGGATTTGTTTGACATATTGTGCTCCACATCAGCATCGTTTCTTCTTTCTACATGGCAAAGCACCGCATGGCGCACAAACGCTGCCTTACAAAAATACAGGGAGCGTTTTACCATTCTGACACGGGAACATTTCTATCATGTCGGCGCGAGCGAAGACAATCGTAATGCCGTTGTGGAGGCTCTTGTGAGCAATTACCAATTTTCTCAGCCTCATACTGCGGCAGAAACAATACAACAACACGCTCTCGCGTTTTCTTAAAATCAATATGACACAAGCTACCCCACCTCAACCCTTCTATAACAATCTCACCTTTCGCGTTCTCATTGCCGTCATTATTGGCGTTGGGCTGGGAGCATTTTTCCCCGAAACGGGTGCAGCCATGAAGCCGCTTGGCGATGTGTTTATCAAGATGGTCAAAATGATTGTCGCACCGATAATCTTTTGTACAATCGTGACAGGCATAGCCCATGTAGGCGACATAAAGCGCGTTGGGAAAATTGGCGTGCGAGCGCTTATTTACTTTGAAGTCGTCACAACGCTGGCGCTCATTATCGGGCTCGTAGTCGTAAATGTACTTCAGCCCGGTGCTGGATTCGATGTCAGCGCAATAGCCCACACCGACCTTTCGCAATACACATCCGCAGCCAAGTCGCAGTCCCCCGTGGATTTCTTTACGAACATCGTTCCGAAGACCTTTGTAGGCGCGTTTGTGGATGGTGAGCTTTTGCAGGTTTTATTCATTGCCCTACTTTTCGCTTTTGGTTTGTCGTCGCTTGGGGAGCGCGGGCGTGTGGTGTTGGAGATCCTAGAGCGCATTTCGGAAGTGCTGTTTCACATTATTGGGGTAATTATGAAAGTCGCACCAATAGGCGCTTTCGGAGCAATTGCCTTTACGATTGGCAAATTCGGGCTTTCGGCACTCATACCACTTGCCAAACTCATGCTGTCATTTTATTTGACGTGTTTTCTCTTTGTAAGCGTGGTACTTTGGGGAATTGCTCGGTGGTCAGGGTTTAGCCTTTGGAAGGTTTTTCGCTATATCCGAGAAGAATTTGTGCTGGTGCTGGGAACGGCTTCATCGGAAGCGGCACTGCCACGGATTATGCAGAAATTGCAACGTTTGGGCTGCAGTCGCTCTATCGTGGGGCTGGTCGTGCCAACGGGCTATTCCTTCAATCTCGACGGCACGTGCATTTATCTGGTCATGGGAGCCATGTTCATTGCCCAAGCGTATAACATTCCGCTTTCGCTTGGGCAGCAGCTTTCGATTTTGGCACTCCTGCTCGTCACCTCGAAAGGCGCAGCGACTGTCACCGGAGCGGGCTTTGTAACACTGACCGCAACGATTACGGCGACGGGCATACTTCCGGTGGAAGGAATGGCACTACTTTTGGGGGTCAATCGTTTTATGTCGGAAGCCATGTCCACCACGAATCTTGTCGGCAATACCATCGCAACACTGGTCATTGCCAAGAGCCAAGGGGAACTGGACGAAGAAATAATGTTTGCAGAACTGAATCGCCGCTAAAACGAGATTTCACAAGAACATTTTTTTTCGCTAAGTTTGCACTGCTTTTTCCGTTGCACATTCATTCAGTGCAACGTGTTACTTCGCAAGCTGTCAAACCTTGCCTTCCGCAGAAGCGTCTGACCTTGTAGAGTTATCATAAAGTTATCGTAGCGTTTTTATAGCATTTCATTTCCACCACTCTTTATCGCATTTATGACTTTTTCCGCCACACGTATTTGTGGTTATTTCTTTGTGTTGGTCAGCATTGTTCTTACGTTTTCCACACAGCATACCGCATATAGTCACAGCCGCCTTCCGCTTTCCGAAGAGCATTGCTCGGAGAACCCGCTTCTGACGTATTTAGAGCATCCCGAACTTCCGCCCATTATCGGGCTTTCAGGTGTCAATGATTACGACCCGTATATCAAAGAGCGCATACTTGCAGGGGTTGACGCATTCTATTCCATGCGCTATGATGTAGCGATGGCTATCTACGACGACCTGATTGTCAAATATCCTACCGACCCGACGGGGTATTTCTTTCGTTCGCAAATTTTCCTCTGGCGCTATCTCTTCGATTACAGCGAACCCGATTTCAAAAAATTCATTGCCGCTTGCGACAAATCTATCACCGTTGCCGAAGAAGCACTCAAAGCAAACCCTGATAATAACTACGCCCGCACGATTATCGGCGCAGTCTATGGCTTTCGGTCGGTGGCAAATTTTCGGGCAGAAAATCTTGTCAAAGCGGTACTTGATGGGCGTTCTTGCTACAACTATCTTAGCGAAACACTCAAGCGCGACCCAAAGCAATATGACGCATACTTGGGTATGGGCGTGTTTCACTTCGGCATTGCTGTCATGCCAAGCACTGTGCGCTTTGCAACAAACTTTGCAGGCTTAAAAGGCGACCGCGAGCAGGGCTTACGCGAAGTCGGAATTGCTGCGGAAAAATCCCTCTTTTCTCGCAACGATGCAAAGGTCTTTTTGTCGTTTATCGAAGTGTATTTCAACAAGGACTACGGTAAAGGCTTCAAACATTTGCAGGATTTGCTGGATAAATATCCGAATAATATCCCCACTCTCTATACGATGGGAAATGTGCAGACCTTCCTCAAAAAGATGACCTACGCGAACGATTTTTACAAGAAGCTCATCACACTCGCCGATACAAATTTTCGCACCTTTACCACATTGGCGAATTACCGCATGGGCGAAGCATATTTCCGTCTGAACGATTTTGAGAAGTCCAAGCCGTGTTTCCAAAAATACTTCAAAGCCCGCTTTGAACGGTCATTTCGCGGCATTGCATTTTACCGCCTATCTCTTATCTACGAAATGTCCGGGCAACGCGCCGAAGCGCTGAAGGGCTATCAAAAATGCCTCGAAGTAGCACCGTTTGAGCCGGAAGATAAATACGCCATCCGCAAAGCAAAAGAGCGCATCAAAACGCCGCTTGATGCTAATGAAGTTCAGCTTATCAAGGGCGTAAACTGCGCAGAATCTTCACGTTGGACAGAAGTAGAAGCGTATTTGAAACCGATTGCCGATAACGGCTCACTTTCCAAAGAACTTCGCGCTGAAGCCTGCTACTACATGGGCGAGGCATATCGCGGTCAGCAGCGTGCGCAGGAAGCAATTCCTTATTACCTCAAAGCCGTCGAACTCCAGCCGGAGCGCGAACGCTGGTTCATGCCGTGGAGCTATTTCCGCATTTCGGAAATCTATAACGCCCAAGGCAACCGCGAAAAATCTCGCGCCTATCTCGACAAATCCAAAGCCTTTAGCGATTACGACTTTCAAGAGCCGCTTGCCTT
Organism: Candidatus Kapaibacterium sp.; assembly: GCA_025363605.1. Taxonomy (GTDB): domain Bacteria; phylum Bacteroidota; class Ignavibacteria; order Kapaibacteriales; family UBA4661; genus PH2015. The sequence continues at coordinate 10,219 of JANYDO010000193.1, read as the reverse complement.
CTTGATTGAGCGCGATGTTACGTTGCTTAAATATTGACACTATGAACTATACCTCTTTCTTCGCGGCATTCCTTCTGAGTGCCGCGACTGCTTTCTCTCAACCGCCGACCGCACGAGACCTGACCGCCGAACAACTCTTCACACGAAACTGCGAAGGACCGGTCGTGGACGGGCGCGGGCGTTTATTTGTCGTAAATTTTGAACATGACGGTACGATTGGTTTGGTAAAAACTGAAGGACTAAAGGAGGGAATCAAGGCAGGCGTTGAGCGCTTTGCAACCCTTCCGCAGGGAAGCATTGGGAATAGCCTTCGTCTGGGCAAACGCGGTGAAATCTATATTGCTGACTACAAAGCGCATAACGTCTTGGTCTTGGACACGATGACAAAAGAAATCCGTGAATACGTCCACTCGGAGCGCTTTCACCAACCCAATGACCTGTGTATTACCTCGGGGGGCGTACTCTTTGCCTCCGACCCAAACTGGAAAGACTCGACTGGAAGACTTTGGCGCATTGATAAAGACGGCATCGTAGGCAAAGCCGTTCTGCTCGACAGTGCGATGGGTACAGCGAACGGAATCGCCATCAGCCCTGATGAAACCATGCTCTACGTGAACGAAAGCCTTCAGCGCCGTATCTGGGCATATAGCCTCGATAAACAAGGCAATATCTCCCAGAAGCGCTTATTTACGTCGTTTACTGATTTCGGCTTGGATGGAATGAAGTGCGATAATGCGGGCAATCTCTACGTGGCTCGCTACGGAAAGGGCGTAATTGCTGTGTTTTCTCCGAAAGGCAAACTTCTCAGCGAAATTGCGCTCAAGGGCAAAGATTGTAGCAATCTTACGTTTGGTGGGAAAGACGGCAAAACGGTGTACGTGACGCTACAAGACCGTAAATGCGTGGAGACTTTTCGTGTGAAAATAGCGGGAAAACAATAAATCCTACAAACTTTAGCGGCGTTTTTCATTCAAACATCCGCATCAGACGTTGCCTTACGACTTTTAGACCAATCCTCCACGCAGACTTGCGATAATCTTCTATTGCCACAACAAGCAGTACGGTTGCGCCTTTCGACGTAACTATATCACCGTGGTCGGTATGAGCTTGCGTGCTAAAAAAGCCTCCTGCCGCAAGATGCTTACCCCGCACAGTCACCTCACCGGAAGCAATAAAACACTGCTCCGCTCCCGCGTGGTTATGTGAAGGAAAGACGGAGCCGGCATCCAAACGCATAAGGAGCGTCGCATAGCCACGCTCTTTGTCGGTGGCAAGCGTCTTAACAGCTATGCCCTTAATGGGATGCGGTAGCCAATCGCCTTCGTCCTCTGCAAGCGCGTAAAAATCTGCGCTGGGTAGATTATGAAGCGGAATAAATTCCTCGTGCTCGTGGTGATGTGTCGCCATGTGATGTGTCGCCGCGGTCGCCACAGATGCTTCTTCGTGAATTCGAGATAAGATGTGCTGTTTCAGCATCATCGGCGGCTCAACCATCGTGAGCGATGTGGGAAGAAGTTGTGTTGTCAGAAGCATAGTATTGTAGGCGTGTTGAACGTGAGGAACAGCCTCCGACAATTCGCGGCGTAGGCGTTGTGCGTTTTCACGCGATAGCTCACTGAGGGTTAATGCAACAATATCTTCCAGCACAGTGTCTGTATCGGAGTAATCAAGTTGAGATGATTGGTCGGAAGTATTCATAGCGATGGTTGCAAGAGTGCTGAAAGTTTGAGTAATCCTTGTCTCATACGGGTTTTGATAGTGCCAAGCGGTATTTGGAGGAGAGCGGCGATTTCTGTTTGCGTGTATCCTTGGAAATATGCAAGCATCAGTGCGTCGCGCTGTTCAGACGGTATTTTGTCGAGCGCATCGCGCACGCGCTCACGCTGCTCCATAACGGTAATGCTATCTAAGGGTGACAAAGCGCTATCGGGAAGCATCAAAACGCTATCGTCATCGTGCAGTTCTTGCTGTCGCTCACGAAAGCCTTTGGAACGCAGGCGGTCAATAGCGCGGTGACGGGTCATCGTCACAAGCCATGAATACACATTTCCTCGCCCGGCATCGAAATTTTTTGCTTGCCGCCAAATATGCAAAAAGACCTCTTGCAACAAATCTTGTGCTTCCGGTGGATGTTTCACCACCGAAAGCACAAGACTGTACAAAAGCCGTGAATAACGGTCGTAGAGCGATTCAAAAGCTGCTTCGTCGCCGAGGGCGATACGCTGCATGAGCGCTTTTTCGTCGTCTGCATGATTGCTGTGCTGCTTAGTCAAAACGTGCCTCTGACCGATGGAAAAAACACAACTGTCCAATGAAGTTTTTACCAATCAAAGCCACTTACGGTGCTGTAATCGGAACAAATACTTTCGTCTTGTCCCACATAATAGACAATCCCGACATTGGAGCGGTTTCTACTTGGAGAATAAGTCGCTCCAGAACCGTATCATTGCTAGCCGATGATGGGACTTCTACCTTCAGGACATCACTTTTGGGGTCATAGAAAAATGCACCCCACTGACCAAGTTTGCTATTGAAAATAATCGTCCATTTATCAGCAGTCGGAATGGTGAAAAGCTGATAACGACCTGCTTTGAGCGGCTGCCCTGCCACCATCACATCTTTGCTCACGGTGATTTCGGTTGCTTCATTTGCGCCGGTGCGCCAGACTTCGCCGTAAGGAATCAATTTACCAAAGACTTCACGTCCATTTTTGGCGGGCTGACTGTACTCAACCGTAATATTTGCACCATTGATGCTGCCGGATGCGGTAGCAGGTGGGCTTGGGCGCTTGGCTTTGTCTTGGGACGAATTCATCATTTTAATCACCGAAGAAACATCAACGCCAGCTTTCACCATAACAAACAAGGAGCCAAACAGTAGGACAATTACGCCAATAATGCCCACAACAACCTTCAGTATTTTCTTACCCATGATAGTAAAAAGTTTAGTAAAAAAAATCGGAAAAACCCAACGCTCGAAACCCTCGCCTGAATGTTTCAGCAAAGCGAATCAAACTGTTGCGCTGCAAATGTGCAGACGTACCAGTATTGAAAATGGTGTTTTCCGGCGCGAAATCTTAGACCGATCACTGTGTACTGGGTTTTGTGAGTGCTGCAAGCTGCTGCTTGAGTTGTTTTGCGGCAAGTGCATAACCACCGTTTGCTGCATCAATGAAGTGAATATGCGCTGTGTCGGACTGCAAAAAACACGTCATCAAGGCTTTATCGGCAACGTGTATTCCATAGACAATGACACCCTCACGATGGAGCCTATCAAAGTACGATGCGAGAAGTTGCCTATTTTTTGATGTGCAAGCGATAGCCATTTTAAGCGAACCGTCAAACTTGCGAAAGTCTGCGTCCGCCATAATACTACGGCGTGCAGAATCCGTCATAGAGTGCGGCAGCAACGTTAACAAGACATTTTGCCCAAGTATTTTCAAAAAATCACGCCAGTAGCCAAGATTTTTCCTTGCATGATTGAACACCAAGGCATTGCGTTGTGCCGCCTCAATACTGGAAGTTGTCGAAAGATTCGGCACAGCAAGCGGGTGATGCTCATGGACATCGCCACAAATGCGATGAATTGTTTGCAAAATTTCAAGCAGCCGTTTCTCTGTCGCATCAGCGCTTGATTCGAGGATTACTTGCCTGTGTATTTTTTATACAATGCCGACCAACCACTAAAAACTCCTCGTAGATAAAAAACGCGCAGAGCAATATTAAAAAGTGGTGCGGGTATCTCTGTCGGGCGAGCCATAGATTTTGTTTTCATCTTTACGAGAAAATATCCCATACGCGGAATATTGATACTGCCTTTTTCGTCGAGTAGTCCGTCATTTGTCAGTCCGCAAAGACATTGCATAAAAGCATCGTAGTCAAGACCAGGCTTGTATTCTACAATGCAGTCTAATACTTCTTCCTTGTTATTGGAGGCGATATGAGCTGAACCCTTTGGTACGGCTATGGTTTCGCCTTCTTTAGTAATGTGTTCTGTGCCATCAATGACAATTTTCAGTTCTCCTTTTTTGATATGAAAAACTTCCTCTTGATGCAAATGAATATGTTCAAATGGGACATATCCTTTAGGTTGTAAAGTCCACTGCATGACATAAGCATTCTTGTCAGATGATATTGCTTTGAATGTTTCACCAGAAATGGGGTTGGTACAAGGTTCGTAAATATTTATTGCCATATTATTTTGTTTCTGTACAAATTTCTAAAAAATCGTTCATTACTGGAAACGAGAAACCTGAGTTTGAGATGGTCATAAGTTTAAGATGGTCATATCAAATACGAAAACCCATAAAGATTGGATTGGTAAGTATGGAAATAATATCAAGAAAAGCATTATCGTGCAATTGTGTGAGCTGCCCTGCGCCCAAGTTCGCGCACGTGAGAGCAAAGTGGCGCAAATTCTTCTTCCTTAATAATACCATCCCATTGAATCATCACGGTTGTAGGGAAGTATTTGTTTGGATGCTTGATAACATCAGTCAGTGTTGTATCATCAGGGTATTTCGTATTTGCTTGACGCAAGTCGCCAATCCCCAAGCCATTTTCCCCATGACAACGCTGGCAACCGTATTTGTAATAGACTTTCATTCCTGCTGTCGCATCTGCCGGAAGTGTGTATTCTTCGGATGCTTTGTGTGGATTATGAAGGTGCGGAACGGTTTTCAAGTACTCATAGATTGAACTTATTTCATTGTCCGTAAGCTGTACTTTGCGTTCCATTGGATAGGAAAGCGGCTTTCCGTCGGGGCGAATGCCCTCTCGTAATGCTTTATGAAAATCTGCTTCCGACCACGAACCAATGCCGGTTTCTTTGTCAAATGTGATATTTGACGCATAGAGTACCTTGCGGTTCACATCCGTCCAATTACTTCCCCCGCCCATAAAACCGGCAGTTTTCTCAATTTCGAGAGCATTCACTTTCGTCACATCCGCTGCATGACAGTCATTACAGCCAAGATTGCTTACCAGATATTTTCCGAGTGCAACTTTATTGGTCGAATCCGGCAAGATGATAGGTTTTGTAGGATATTCAAAGGGTTTTATTACGACACGCATCAAAAATTTTGTCAAGAACGAGGGGCTTGAAACCTTATTATCCACATCAAGCGGCTGAACCATCGGGTCGGTGGAACGAAGCCATGAAATAATTGAAAACAAGTCCTCATCAGCCATCATCGGAAGTTTAATCATATAGGGAGGTAAAGCACGTCCGGTTTTCGGATGAATCCCTGTGCGAAGTAAATAAACTATTTCGTCATCAGACCAAGCGCCAATACCTTTTGTGGGGTGCTGTGTGATATTTTTCGTATATGCCGTCCCGAACTCCGGCGGCAAATCGAACATTATGCGCCCTGTGATTTGCTTGTTTTCAGGGTTCTGGTGGCATTCTACGCATAGCATAGACGCTAATTTCTTGCCTCTCTCGACGCGCGTGGGCGTGTATTCGATATGCACCTTCGGGATTTGTACCGAATAGCTAGGGAAATCACTGCTGTAAATATACAGTGCAAATGCCGCGACAGCAGAGACAACAACGCCTGCAAGTATCAAGACGTATTTGATGAATTTTTTCATCACTCCTCCTTAAAAAAACAGAATAAAAAATTATTGCTCCCCCGTGTAAGAATTCTCTCGACGAGAATCTTAACATGGACTAAACATTGCGGTTAGATGAAGATATAATGCTTAAAAGGCTTCTGTAAAGGAAACATACGGAAAAAACGTTTTTGTTGCAAAACCGTAGCCAAAATCAATACGAAGATTGATGCGCTCCTCCGGAATAAGAGCAAAGCGCAAGCCCAAGCCAACACTATGCTTGAGTGTTGTCAAATCAAAAGCTGACGGTGTAGCCGCTACGTTCCCTGTCGCACCAAAGACTACCCCACCGAAACGCCACCAAATTGGAAAGCGATATTCTGCTTGCACAAGTCCCAAAAATTTATCCCGAAAGCGTCCGCCATAGTAGCCACGTGCAAGCGCAAGACCGCCAATATTTGCACCCAACAAACCCATCCGAAAGAACGGAATATCGCCCATCATTGCATCGGCATACAGTTGCACCGCAAGCGTGTGTCCGAAGCCTTCAGACTCAGCCGTCGGAGTATTGAAGGTCCAGTATTTACGCATATCAAGCGTTCCCCGCCAGCCTTCAAAATTACTTCCCAGAAGCCGTGTATAGGGCAGGATTCGCATTTCAATCAATTCGCCCGTGCGGGCTGCAATCGTCAGGTCACGGCTATCGTAGTTCAGTGTTAGCCCCAGCCCTGCCAGCAAGCCACCATTACGACCCGGAATAGAATCTGTTCCCATACGTTCGAGAATCCCATCAGCTTGCTGGGGCTTAATATTTTGATAGTCGAAGTCAAAGTACATACCCGCGTTTATTCCATTTTTGATACCTTTACCATTCAGACTGAACCAAAGACTCCCAATAGCGGCAGCACGGGAAATGGCAAATGGTTCACGATTTGATTCAGGGAGATTATTGCCTACACCATAGAAATAATCCGGGTAGTACGACACTTCAAACTGCCCGAAAAGACGGACATTTCCATGATTAAAATAGAGCTCCGGCAGTACACTGACAATAAACTGATTGCGCAAGGTGTACTGCATACCGCCAAAAATTTGATTCAGACGACTATTGGAATCACCACCCTCTTGAGGGAAATAGTATAATCCACCAATAGTCAATGACAGCAAGGTTTCGGGTGCATAGCCCGGCACGGGGAGAATACGCCATCCGATACGAGCGGGAGCCGTTGCTGCCGTAACAATTGTCGTGGAAACAGTTGCCATAGTAACTGTCATGGATGATTCTTGTGCATATAACGGAAAAATCTCGACAATGCTCATGTTCAGGACTATGAGAATAATCGTTGTAGCAAAGTGTGTCAGAGAGAAATTTTTCATTCGGTGCAATGATGATGGGGCTTGTCGTAGTTCACTTTGACTTGATGAAACCAAAGAAATCAAGCGTATCGGGCACTGCTCTCCATAAAAGCCGCAAGGGGAAATGCAAGCGAGAGCGAACAAAGCTAAAGACCAATACTCCAAGCGTAAGTGTATAGAACACAAAACCAAGTGGAGCAAACGCTGGTAACTGCAAGTATCCTACGCCAATCAGAATCGCTAACCCAACAATCACAGACATAATGACAAATACGAGTAAGCGACGCATCTCTCCAAACGCCAGCATAACGGGCAAAAGCGCCACAAAAGACATTGCCGGAGCAGCAAAGGACAGGAGGCGGAAGTAGCCGATAGCAGCGGCGTATTTCGGCGAAAGAAGATGGGAAATGACGTATTCTGCAACGTTGAGTTCTGCAAGGAGCACTACTACAAGAGTTGCGACAAGACTGAACGAGATCATTTTCGAGAGCATTGCAACAAGTTCCGCTTGGCGTTCTTCATAGACAAGTCGCACCGTTGCAGGATAGACAAGACTTGTGATGGCACCAAAGCCTTCATCGAAGAAACGAAAAAGCGTTTTTGCTGATTGATACACGCCGACGGTTGCTGTGCCAAAGAAAAACTGTACCACCGTCACGTCCAATTGGCGCACGGTGTTTCCCAACATACCAGCTGTGCCTTGATATGCTCCGGCGCGGAAAAAATCGCGCTGTGTCATATTTTTTGTGCCTTTGAACGACAGTTGCTTTCGCGTAATCCACAGCGCCGTCAGCGAACTGGCAGCCATGCCGACTGCGGCAATCAGAAACATTGATTCAAAAGAAACAAGGCGCTTTGTGGCAAGCATCCATGCGGTGAGTGAGCACATAGTACTTATCCAAACGACATTCACGATGAAAATTGCCCGTGCTTGCACGTCGCGAGTAAGATACTTCAAGCAAAGTGTTCGCGGAATCCCAAGTAAGCAAAATATGGGCAAATATGCTGCAACGGCACTCAAACGTGGCTCGCCAAGAAGCCATGCAAACGGTAGTTGCAAGAGAAACACCAGCGCCGACACGCCGAGCGTGATGATGACGTGCCATGTAATCGCAAAGCGGTTAATGCTGCCGTGCAATTCCTTGTCCGTACCGAAAATAATGATGGATTGGAGCACAAAACCATCACTAACGGCGAAGATGAAGGTTTGAAGCGCATTGCAGAGTGTGTACAGCCCAAGTTCTTGGGGCGGCAGGGCGTTATTTTGCATGATATTCACAAAGCCATAGACCAAGTACAGCCCCTTATCGGCAGCTGTCCATGAAATTTTTGCGATATGGTCTTGGATGCGAACCATTGGGGAGGTAAAAACAGGGAAAAATTAGGGATTACGAATGAGGAATTACGACGGTTTGACAGCATTTGAGCCAACTTGAATTCAAGTTACAAGTGCGAGCTTCTGTGCGACAGCAGCAAATACCTCATCAACCGTGATAGTGTTTAAGCAGTTCCGATGCCCGCAATTCGTCATGTTGAGGCTGTTTTGCTTGATGTTTCCCAGCACAAAACACGGGCTGCATGGTAAATCCTTGCGAATGTCCGCGTGTTTGTCGGCGTTCAATGTACGGAAACTTGCATAATCCGTCATACCGAAAATACGCACTGCCCGAACACCAAGCGCCATGGCAATATGCCCAACACCGCTTTCATTCCCAACGAAAACATCACTTGCCAACAGAACGCGACAGGTTTCGGCAAGGCTTTCTGTACTATGGTCGCCCGGGCGAGGCGTAGAGACGCGGGCTTGTGTCGTGCCGTTGCCATTGATTTCTGATGCCACCTGCTCCAAAAGCTCCCGCTCCGATGCATCGCCCAAAAGCGTAATCTCGGCAGAGTATTCTTGAGCAAGTCTCTTGCCAAGCTCGACAAATCGTTCTGTCCCCCAATTTTTCCATGCCAAAAGCGGGCTGACGGCGGCATGGATGGCTATGCGCGGAGCAGCAGCGGCTTTTGTAGTTTCGGTTTTTGCGGTTGCAGTATTGGTAAAAAAACGAAATGCTGTTTCGCTGGTTGGAACATTTCCGCCTTCCGCTAAAGCCCGCACGATACGCGCATAGCGCTCGGTCTCGTGTATCTGCTCGTCCGGCTGGAGTGCGGCGGGATACTGCAAAAGCCAATCGGGACGGAAGCGAGTTTTACGGGCATTTTTGACGGCAAGGGTGTGTCCGGCTCTGTGCGGCACGGTTTTCAAGAAGGGAACAAAATGCTCAATCGGTGCGGTGTAAGAACAAAAAACACAGTCGTAGCCTTGCTTTGCGAGGAAGTGGTTCATCTCCCTGCGCTCCCGTAAGGTTGCATCCTTGAACTCGAAAAAGTGCATTGCCGAAAAAAGTTCGGAGAGTTTCAGAACATGATAGGCGGCTGTGCGCTTAGAGCCGATGAAATCAAGTGTGGCGTTAGGAAAAAGTTCCTTGAGTGCCCGAAGCGTGGGCAGAATCATCACGCCATCGCCCAAACCCAAATATCCAAAGACCAGTATGCGCCGAATCTGCAAGCGTTCTTGCGCGTTCATTGGCGGCTTGGCTTTGGGCGGAAAAGCCCGCGAAAGCGCTATTTCCCCAAAGGCAGCAGCAAGATTGATAAGGCGTGAAAGACGCATGGAAACTTGATTGAGTGTGCTACACAAGAAAGGGATTAGTCCGGCGTTCCACGCCAATGCGGGTTCGCTCGCCATGTCCGGGGAAGACGATGAAATCATCATCCAGCGTGAAAAGCTGCGTCCGAATAGCGTTCAGAAGCGTTTCGTGGTCGCTGCCCGGTAAGTCCGTTCTGCCAATACTCCCCGCAAAAAGCGTATCGCCCACAAACGCCAGTTTTCGTGCGTGGTCTATGAAGCAGATGCCGCCCTCGGTGTGACCGGGCGTATGGCGAATTTCAAACGTCCATGCGCCGAGCGTGAGGCTGTCGCCGCCGCGCAAATACCCGCCGTCGGCATGGCAGGCTTCGAGCGTGAAGGGAAGCGGGAATCCGGTGTATTTGTTTGGTTCGCCCATGCGGTATTCGTCGTCGGGATGCACGTAAATATGCGCTCCCGAAGCACGTTGCAATTTTGCAGCATCGCCCGTATGATCCCAGTGCGAGTGCGTGAGGAGGATGTGCGTGATGCTGACGTTCTCCTGCTTGGCGGCTTCCAGAAAATGGTCTGCGCTTTCAAGTGGAACGTCTATCACCGCTGCCACACCCGCTTCGGCATCCGAAATCATATAGCCGTAAGTAGCGACGGGACCCGATTCGACGGGAAAAATTTTAAG
>JANYDO010000168.1 GCA_025363605.1 Candidatus Kapaibacterium sp. | reverse complement strand
ATGCCGCGATAAATTTGAAAATGTGGGCTGCCGTCAAACAGCCTATGGTCTCGAATAGGGGTAAACGCCACTACTCACGTTCAGGGACAAGCCACCCAGCTTCAGCGGGTGGTGTTTGACACCCAAAAAAAACGATAGACGCTATTGTGGATTCGGGTAATGACTATCTTGCTCATGTCAAGGGCAATCAACCGAATCTGCTCAAGGCACTTCAGCCACCGCCGAGCAGAAGCCGTCAAACGGATGTGCAGAAACCTGTGAACAACGCAAAGGACGGACAGAGTATCGACGCTGCTCGGTGTGGACAGATGTTTCCGCCACTGATACCGAGTGTTGGCGCGGTGTACAAACCATACTCAAAGTCGAACGTTGGGGAGTGCGGAATGGTCAAGAATTGTCTCGCACTCATTGGTTTATTACCTCTATCAAGGCACTGCCGAGCGTTCATGCCCAGATTGTGCGACTTCATTGGCAGGTGGAGAACAATGCTCATCGAACAAAAGATGTTGTTTTTCAGGAAGATGCAACGAAGACTGCGCATCAGAATGCCAACACATTTCTTGCCCTCATCCGCAACATTGCTCTGAACGTCTATCGCAATCATGGGTATCACTCTATCACATATGCGATGGAACGATTTACCAATCTTATCAAAGAACTCTTTGAACTCGTTAGAACTTAACAACCCTGCTTCATACATGAAGGGGAATGTTCTTAAAGCGTAACTTCAGCTGTAAACAGTTACGAACTTTTTTTTCTCCCACACAACCCACCTATATATGCACCCTACAAGACTTGTGTGCATAGGCTAGCTACAGTCAGGGCAGCGGACGAGAATGATTTCTGTACAAGTCATGTCAGAAAATTACGCCGCTTTCCTGACTTTTTCTCGACCTATGGAGACCGTTCTGTCAAAAGCCGTTTTGTTCCTATACAGCAACTCTTTTAGGACACGACCGTAAAAAGAAAAGCCGCACCAGTAATGATGCGGCTTTTTGTATATTTTCGGTGTCGGGGCGACATGATTCGAACATGCGACGTCCAGTTCCCAAAACTGGCACTCTACCGGGCTGAGTTACGCCCCGTTCCGACATCTACACACTTGTTGTGTAGAACAGATTTCAAATATACGACTTTTATTCGGTTAATGCAACTTTTCCGTTCACATTTATTTTAGAGCTTGTTTTTACGCCCTCGCGCTTGAAAAAATCCTTGACGTTTTGTGCCGCTTGTCGTATGCGCTGCTCGTTTTCGATGAAGGCAATCCGCACATATTCATCGCCATAAGGACCAAAGCCAATGCCGGGGCTAACCGCAATCTGCGCTTCGGTGATAAGTTTTTTTGCAAACTCGAAACTTCCCAAGTGACGAAAATGCTCCGGGATTTTCGCCCACACAAACATACTTGCTTTCGGCTCTTCCATCTCCCAGCCCGCACGATTGAACGATTCCACAAGAACTTTCATGCGTTTTTCGTAGGTCTGGCGTATCAGTTCTACGTCGTCGTCGTGATTGTTCAGTGCTTCGATAGCCGCCACCTGCAAAGCAGTGTGTACGCCATAGTCGTAGTAACTTTTGATTTTTGCCAATGCACCCACGAGGCGCTCATTACCAACCATAAAACCTGTGCGCCAGCCCGCCATGTTGTAGCTTTTGGAGAGAGTGAAGGTTTCCACAGCAACGTCTTTAGCACCCTCAATTTGCATAATGGATGGCGTTTTGTAGCCATTGAAGCAAATATCAGCGTATGCGATGTCGCTCACCACGTAAAAGCGCTCTTTTTTCGCCAGCGCGACAAGTTCTTTGTAGAAGTCCAACTCAACGGTAATTGTGGTGGGATTGTTAGGGAAGTTTACCACCACAAATTTTGGCTTCGGAATGGCTTCACGTATGGCTTTGTGGAGATTGCTGAAAAAATCTTCGTCAGGCGAAAGTTTGACGCGGTTCACATTCCCGCCCGCAATGACTACGCCGTAGGTATGAATTGGATAGCTGGGGTCAGGGACAATCACAAGATCGCCCGGGTCAACGGTCGCCAGCATAAAGTGTGCGTAGGCATCTTTGGAGCCAATCGAAGAAATTGCCTCGCGTTCGTAATCGAGATGAACATCATATCGGCGCTCATACCATTTGCAAATTGCTTCCCGGAGGCGAACAATACCCTTAGAAGCCGAGTAACGGTGCGTCTTAGGACGCTGCAATACCTCAACGGCTTTGGCAACAACTTCCTGTGGCGGGTCGCCGTCGGGATTGCCCATGCTGAAGTCTATGACATCCTTGCCGTCATGCCGTTCTTTCATTTTGAGATCGTTGATTTGCGCAAAGATATACGGCGGTAAGCGCTTAATACGATTAAATTCAATTTCGCTAAACATAGTGAAGGGAGTAAAAATAGAAAATGTTGCAAAGAATGAGCGCAGAAAGATTAAGCCGTAATGCTCATTTCTGCTACTTGTTCGGGTGTGGCACTAGGAATTTCCAAAAAGAATGTTGCACCGTTTCCTAACGTGCTATTGCAGCCGATGCGTGCGCCCATTGCTTCTGCCAATTTTTTGACAATGGACAGGCCGAGCCCCGTCGAATGTTCACCGGCGGTTGGTCGGGCAGAAAGGCGCATAAATTTTCCAAATAATTTTAATTGATCTTCTTCACTCAGTCCGGGACCTTGGTCTTGTACTTCCACACGCACCATCTGATGCGCAGCTTGTCCGTTTGCGGTGTGTTCTTGGGTCGCTACCCGTATCAGAATTGCTTTTTCGGCAGGCGAGTATTTAAGTGCATTCGAGACAAAATTCTCGCAAATCTGATGCAATGCAAAATCATCGGTGTACGCTATGGCAGTATTTTCAATAGCAAGATTAAAAGCTAACGATTTACTTTCAGCTTGTTTGCTGTATTGATGTACTATTTCACGCATTGTTTCGCTAACGCTCACCGGACGCTTCGTAAAGACAACACCACCACGCTCAATCGCATTCGCATTTAAGAGTTCTCCAATAAGTGAGAACATACGGTCAGAAGTATCCAGAATGGTTTGTTGAAATTCCTGGCGAACGGTGTCGGGTAAAGTATCGTCATTGACAAGGGCATCCGCAATACCGCGAATCGCACTGAGAGGACTTTTGAGATCGTGAGCGACGATGCCCAGAAGCTCGTCTTTGTCCATATTGAGCTGGTACAACTGGTCATTTGCTTCTTGAAGTTCTTGATTCCGTTGCAAGAGCAGATCTTTTGTATGTTTCAGCTCTAAATGCGTTTTGAGACGTGCAAAGAGTTCAGGAGCATTGTACGGTTTGGTGATATAGTCCACCCCACCCAACTCAAAACCTTCGACAATACGTTTTTTATCGGTAAATGCGGTTAGGAAAATAATCGGGATGTCGCGGGTCATTGCCGAACTTTTAAGTCTGCGCGTTACCTCGAAACCATCCATTTCAGGCATGGAAATATCTAGTAGAATCAGGTCTGGTAACTGAATTCCTACCTTATCAAGCGCGTCGGTGCCGCTTGTACATGCAGTTACCGTGAAACCACGCTTTTGTAGCATGATTCCCAGAAGATGAATATTTTCCTGCACATCATCAACAATCAGAATGTGGTTGGAATATTCCATATACAGTATTCTCCAAATGATGTGTTGGGATACAATCAGGACACCGTCGTAAACGTCATAGAGCTATTCTCAGCCAAAATAGCAAGAAATTCGATGAACACATAAAAGAAAACGTACCATAATCGTTGTATATCTGTAGAAGACCTATCGGGCGCGAATGACAAGGACGGTAACATCGTCGTGTGGTGGAGCTATCGTCCCGTCGCTTTCTTTTGCCCACGCGTCGTTCGCAGCAATAATTGCTTTGATGATTTCTTCTGCTGAGGTACATTCGAGGGCTGCCTTACAGCAGACTTCGCAGAGGCGCTCTAAACCAAAAAGTTCTTGCTCCGAACTAAAGCGTTCCGTCACGCCATCGCTTACCAGCACGAGTGCATCGCCTGCTTCCAATTCCCGCGAGACTTCCTCATATTTCGCCGAGCGCACTGCACCAAGTGGCAGCGCTTTTGCGTCAATGATTTCTAAACCACCGTCTTTTTTGAGCAAGAGTGGCTGTGGCATTCCTCCATTGCAAAGTGTAACGGTGCGGTCTCGCAGGCGCAAGGTCAGAAGTGCCATAAACATACCGCGCAAATTCATGTTCCGCAAGCCCTGCGAAATGCTGTGCATCAGTTCCAGTAGTGAGGCTCGGCAACCATTCGACTGAAAGTAGCTTTTCGTAGTCGCAACAAAATACCCAGCCTTTGAGCCGTGTCCGGTGGCATCGCCAATAGCCAGCACGAGCGAGTCATCTTCTGCCTCACAGTAATCATAGTAATCGCCGCCCACTTCGGTTGCGGTCTGCATATATGCTGCAATCTCGAACGTGGGCAGTATGGGCAACCGCGCGGGCAGCATCGAAAGCTGGAGCTTCCGTGCTTCTTCGAGTTCGGCGGTTTTGCGAGCGTTATCTGCCTCCAGTAGCCCTCGTGCCATGAGTTGCATAGCAGCAATACGCTCTTGTTCGATAGCTTTTTCGGAAAGCGTTTTCACTTCTTCCAACTGTGTTGCCAGTTCGCCATTGGTACGGGCTATTCCTCTGGCAAGTGACATGGAAACAGCGCCAATAAAAAATAAAAATGCAAAGGAGAGCGGGTCGCCGAAAACGAAGCGCTGAAGCCAACTGTACGGCGTGGTAATACTTCCGTAGATGCTCAAAAGTTGGAGAACATACACTGAGGTCGGAAATACTCCGCCAATGGCGATAATAAGCAGCTCTTTGTCTTGAACGGCTCCATGACGTTGCGCTCCGGGCGTTAGAAAAAACGTGCGCACCAGTTCGACAGCCATAAAAACACCCCAGAAAGCCATCGCATACCCCGAATGGCGTGCATCAAATGACACGTAGAGCACCGAGAGACAGGCTCCGGCAACAATCCACCACGAGCGCTTGGGAAGTCGTTGATACGTCGTTTCATGAATGAAAAATATGAGGCTCATAAACATTATGATATAAAGCGGTATTCCACATCGTTCATACACCACTGCCCATGCGGGATTGGTGGTGAGTGTAAGACCGGAATCGCAGAAATATCCCAATCCGTAGCAGAAGACACCGAGCGCGTAATAGAAATTATAGCGCGATTGGGGATAAAAGATAAAGAGCAAAAAATGGAGCAATCCAATCGCTATTGGCACCGCAGCAAACAAGATTCTATACTCTGCGCGACGCATTTTACGGGAAAAATTATCATGGTTTTGAATATTAAAATCCTGCCATATAATATCAAAACCTGCATCGAAATAATTGCGGTGAAACCACTCGGCAGAATGATTCGCATAGCGAATAGAAATGCAATTCAACCCCGCTTTTGCAAACACAATCGGGTAAATGACCATCGGCTGATAAGGTCGTTCTGAAGCGCCATCGGGCGCTATTACTCCAAGGGTATAGAGGTGTTTCCCATTCAAAAATATTTCCGATGCGCCGCGGTGCTTGTGGAAATTCATCCCTACTTGTTGCCCCACCAATGCTGAGTCCACGTCTAGCCACAATCGAAACCATCCGATACCATTCCATCCTTTCGTCTGTGTGCTGTCAGGCTCAAGAAGCGTTGTCCCGACACGTATCCACGCCGAGTCAGGGGTATTCGGTTCGGCAAATTGTCGTTTATCTTCAAAGGCTGCTTTCCATGTGGCGATAAAGCGTACACCCGCTGTTGTGCTGCTGAATAAATCGCGCGGAGTGAGTCGAGAGAAGATAGGTGCTGGACTTTGGGCATGAAGAAAGGGCTGCAGACCGCACAAAAGGTAGATTGTAAGCAGCGCTACCCACGCATAGTGCCGATATGTGCGTAATCCCCGATGGGTCTTCATAGCTTTTCTCGCTTGAGGTCGCGCAGGCGGCGTAAGGCTTCCTTGCCGAGTTTGCTTTTCGGCTCACATTTTGCCGCTAAGGTGTAGTATTTTATTGCTTCGGGCTTGTTTTTCCGGCGCTCGAAAAGTCTTGCCAAGCCCATGAGAGCAGATGTGTGACGGGGAAGAATGGAAAGAGACTTCTGGTACATTGTTATTGCTTCGTCGTAGCGATTTTGGAGCACGAAGACATCGCCCAAGCCTTGCAGCACGAACATATTGGTTGTGTCCAGTGCCAGAGCGCGTTCGTAGCACTCGACGGCTTCATTATAGCGTTTTTCATTAACGTAAAATATCGCAAATTCATTAAGAACCTCAACGTTTTTACGATCGGTCTCGACCGCGCGTCGGTACTCATCTTCGGCTGCTGCGGGTTTCTTCTCAACGCGGTACACGCTTGCCAAGATACGCCGCGCCGTAAGTTCGTCGAATGGCATGGCTTCCTGTGCTAGTCTCCGTGCTTCTTTAATGCTGCCGCCCGCAAATGGTGGAGCCTGCAGATAATACTGCGCCATTGCAAATCGTGCGTTCGCGTGTTTGGGATTGATTTTAAGCGCCTTTTGGAAGGCATCGCGAAGACGGCTTGCTACGGCAAGAGCGTCTATCAGTTCGCCATTAAGAGCCTGTAAACCATAGACCGCACCCAGCCAGTAGTAATAATCCGCATTTCGAGGGCTGATATGAATTGCCTTTAAGCAGTATTCTTCTGCTTTTTCAAGATTTTTTCCCTGCACAATTTCCATCTGGCACAATCGGCAATGAGCCTCGCAGTTCATTGCATCAAGTTTTAAGGCTTCCTCGAATGCCTCTTGCGCAAGCCCATATTTCCGCGCCTCCATCTGCATAATTCCGTATTGCACAAGCGAGTCGGGTGTCATTGCCAACTTGTTCAAGGACAATATCGTTCCCGTAGGCGTTGAATCTGCTTGAGAAAGAGGAAACGCCACGATATGACCAGCCGCATACAGACACAGCAGAAGCCAAGAAGCGAATAAAGAAAAGAGGCGTTTCATGGAACTGAAAATACAGTGAGGAACGAGCGCGACCTTAGTACACGACAAAATTTATCAATTAGCAGCACAGATGAACTGTCTTCGTATAAAACAGAGATTATCCATTTTCTAGTTAAAATTCGCTAAAAAAGTGTCTGAAAACAGAAGGCAAAACAGACTACTTTCTAGTTGAAATTCGGGTTGGAAATGGCTGTTGAAAGAGCGTTTTTTAGTACGCCGAGACGCTCGTAATTATTCACTCGGCGCATTCGTTCTTCGGCTTCCACCAAACCCGCACCAATCCACCGCCCACGTTGCGGTGAGTTCCGCCAACGCTTGACATTGCGCGTGGTGCGCTCCAGATGCGCGTTCACGCTTTCAATGCAGTTCGTTGTGGCAAAACTCGTGGAAAATTCGGTCATTCCCAACTGAGCGCAACGCTCAGGATGCAGTAATAATGTTTCCTGCAAGCCTTCTTCCAGCGATTGCGCCGCCGGCCGATTACGCTTGCGTAAGTCCCGCAGAACCTCCTCCAAGCGCTCCATTGCTCGTTCATGCGTTGGTTCGTTGTGTGCTCCCTGAAGCAAGGATTTGTACGTTGCCTGCTCACTTTTGGGCAAATAGGACAGCACATTTTCGCGTTTATGCCACTGACAGCGTTGAATGAGCGCGTTCTTGCCAAAGACCTCCTGTACGGCTTTAGAAAGCCCTTTTGAGCCGTCCAGAACGCACAGCAAGCCGCCGTCGGAGGGGAAAAGCCACGTTCTTGTAATCCGCGCAGTAATTGACTGATGCTGACGCTGTTTTCGGTATTGGTTTCAATAAAGCCCACGCGCCGCGCGAAACGCTTGAAGCCTTGTTCGGTAACACCAAGAGCCAAAACGATTTGTTCGCCCGCAAGATATTCCCATTCACGAACCTGAGCATTACGCTCAGCCGACAAAGCGCATATCATCGAAGCGGCGGCTCTCGAACTCACCTCAACGCTCATCGGCACGTTCCATGAAGGTAGCATCAATACTGGATTTCTTCAAAGCACGGGCGCTCGGATTGCTGTTCAAGTCCGCAAAGTCCCGTGCCGACAAGCCAAGCATGATGCCACGCAGCAGGTATTCTTCATCCAGCGTGATGTCTTGCAGGCGGGCGTAGCTTTCCAGCGGTTTCATGGCGTTGGTTTCTTGGTCAATCACACGCGGAACGCTCACATTCAAGCGGTGTTCGCCAATGCGTACCGAGCCGAGATTATAGCCATACCGAGCGTAGCGACCGTTGTGCGGCTTCTGGTGCGCATACCGCTCGCCACACAAGGGTATGACTTCCTCATTGAGGATTTCATTCACCAAAAGACGGCAAATATTAAGGTGATTTTCCAGCATAGACAGTTTGATATCGGTCGGTTGTTTGAGCAGCCACTGAAGATTTTCGTGGTGCAACATCGGTGGTTTCATAGAGGATTCTTCCAAAAAATGAAGTGGTAAAAAATACCGAATTTCAACTAGAAGATACCTCTCTTGAATTCAAGTCTGCTTTTCTTTACCTTCTTCAACGAATTTCAACTAGATTTTGGACAATCTCGTATAAGGTATAACTACCGAAGCCGAGGAACTTTCTTCACTTATTTTACTGGCATCCCTTATCGAATAAGCCGCAGGTGCGCTCCAAAGCGTTTGTATGCCAGTGCCTCAAGCACAATAGCGTTTGTATTGCAGGTGATAGCTTTGTTCGGCTGCCCCGTTTGTTCGTACAATCCGGAGTACCAGCCTTTTTGCGGGTCATAGAGTGTCTTTATTTTGTCAAACAAGCGTTTGGTATAATCGGTTCGATAGAGAGCGTACCACCCAAACACTGCTTTTGTGCTGACAGAGCGGAAACGTGATACATCCTCGCCTTTGTCCGTAATGCAGTTCCATGCTTTTCCGCCCGTATAGACAGTGTTGTAGACAAAGTACGGCGGCGCATCAATGTTGTCTTCGCTCACCGCAGTCAATGTTTGAGTTTTTTCAAAATGCTTTTCTTGCGCCGAATACACGCGATAGGCAAATTCACGAGAGATATTATCGAAACCAAACTCCAAGCCGTCCAAGATATACGGCTCGCTCACCACATAGTTAAACGCTTTGTAGCGGTCGGGCGAGCGACTGTCGGTCGGGACTTGGATGCCGTCAATGGTTTCATAATGCAAATAATCATCCTGACGAAGCGCAATCGAAACGTCAGCGCCCATCAAAGTATAGGATTTTGCAGCGTATTCTTCATATCCCAAACGTCCTTCCTGTGGATATTTTGTGCGATTGCTGTCGTCCACTACTGCGCCGTAGAGCGTACCGTCGCGCACGACATTGCGAAAGCGCAAACGCTCCATTACAAGGCGCACATCACCTGCGAAGTCGGGATAATTCCAAATAATGATATTCAGTGGCACAAACAAGCGCCCAATATCAATGGCAGACCAACCAATACCGCGTGGAGCGGGGCTGTTGTCGTAGTTTGCCATTTCTTTGGTGAGCGTATTGTACGATTTATTGGGCAATTCATTCTCAAAGAGTGGCAGTGTGGCAAGTGTACCCAGAGCAGATTTCATGCGCTCTGTAAAGACAGATTTTGAAATCACTCCTAACTTGTACGCAGAAATTACACCCATGAGATACGAACCCGTATCCCACATCGTGGAAGCCGGATAGCCATCTACCGAGTTCACCAAGCCTGTTTTCGCCTGATAGTTTTTCTCGAAATACTGCCATGCTATTCGCGCAAACTCTAGTTCTTCTTTGCTGAGTTCTGAGGGCGCAGGCATCATTTGGCTATCGGCAGTGCGCTCCAGAGTGAATTGTGGCGCGGAGGCTTGTGGTAATGAGCCATTGGAAGCACTCGCACTACCCATGCCGTTTGGTAATTTCACGGCTTCCAGTGCAACAATAATGCCTATTGATGCAAGCAAACCGAAAATGATGATAATGCGACTGCGTGCCGCACGGAGTCCGTCTCTGAAAGTCATTGGTGCTGAAGTTTTATAGGTGAGCAATATTATCGGTTAAGAAGTTCAAACGAAGATGTATCTTCAAATTACGATATACCTTCAATATGGTCGGTAAAGATGTTTACCAATTTATAGTCGCGGCTCAAATCGCAAGCTCTTTCCCAAGCAGGAATCAGACGCTGACGAAGCTCTTTGATGCTCATATTACCCAGACGAGTATGAATCACTCGTGGCGGCGCTTCAGAAGCTATAATGCGATGAGAAAAATCACTGTCTTTAGAAATTATTGTGAGATTATGTTGCCCTGCATAATTCCATATCTGCTCGTCAGTCCAAGTATCATCAATATCAAAAACGTGAATGTACTCTGATGCATTCCAGATGCTAAAATAATATGGCAAATTTGCATCAACAAGGTACTTTTTCATACAGTTTCTGAAGCGAGAGGATAGATGACGTATCGGTGATTCATCAATTGCGAAGCAAACTTTAAGCAGGCTGCAATATCCGCTTCATTCAGTGACGGATACTCTCGCAAAATATCATCGCTCGTATCGCCGGCACTTAAATACTCTAAGATAGTTTGTACGGTAATGCGCTTGCCGCGAATAGTTGGTTTGCCGTTGCAAATCGCAGCATCAACCGTAATGTGTTCATTGAGAAAATCCATAATCGTGGTAAAATATCAAGTACAAAAATTATTCTTTCGGTTTCCAAAGAGCAGCCGCTACAAGACCGCTCATAGCGCTAACGTTCACCGTACCCCAAAAGAGATTGATGATAAACCCGCCGTAGTTGCTTGCTTTGCCCATCCAGAGCATGACTCCGGCATATATCAAACCAAGAACAGTGAGAGCGATAACCGCGAGCTGCGGAATGACGAGATGCAAAAAATTTCCTTCTTGTCGGTCTTTCGGGGTAACATGAAAACTGATTTTTTTACCGCGCAGCACTGTCCAGAGCGCTCGAATGTTGATAGGGAAAAATGACAAATAACTCGCCATACCCTGCCAACCCGGAACACCCCACGTGCCGACCAAGAACGAGAGTTCAGTGGCAACAATAAATGGTAAGAAGTGCTTCGCAAACTGCGCCGTGTCTGCGCTGACGGGCGATATTCCCGTAAAAAGATAGACAATCGGCGAAAAGAGGAAAATGATATTCCACGCACCGGCTAAATAGGAATAAAACGTTGCAAAATACATCGTGCGCTGCGCAAGCGTCATACGGCTTTTGCGGAAAATTGGATTGTCGTGAAAGAAAATATCCAGCGAACCGCCTGCGTACTTGAAGCGTTGAATCGTCCAACTGAGCAGGTCTTGCGGAGAGAGCATCTTCGACTCAATTCCGGGATGAAAAACCGATTTCCACTGCCGCTCTGCATAGGAATGAAGCACGATGGAGGTGTAAATATCCTCCGAAACGTGGAATTTGTACGGTACAACTTCAGTTTCTATGGCAAGCTCTTTGCGCATCGCGTCTGAAAGGTCGCGCTTGATGTCCTCGTCGTGAATTTCTTCGGTGAAACGGCGTACTTCGCCGTCTATTGCGTCAGCATATGTCTGCATGGCTGCTTGCATCACGGCTTCGCGGCGGTGAACGGAGCTTGCACCGCAGCAGAACGAGGCATTTGCCCAGTTTCGTCGGCGCTGAATAATTTCAAAAAACATCTGTGGGTCGTTGACAAAGCGGTCATGCCCGACCTCCACATTGCCAATCACAGCTTCTACCGCCGCACCAACGACATATCCTGGATATGAAAAGCGGCGTAGCATCCAGTTCTTGAGTCGTTCCCCGGAGGTCAAATCGAAAAACCATTGCGGCGTTTGTACCCATGCCACATCGGGGTCGCGGAAGTAACCAAGCGTACTAGTGAGCATCGTTGGGAAAGGGCGCGTATCGGCATCGCAAATAACAATAAAATCGCCAAAGGTCTGCTCCATAGCATTGCGCAGATTGCCGGCTTTGAACCCCATGTTGTTATTGCGAGTGATGTAGTTTACGCCT
The DNA here is from genome assembly GCA_025363605.1 of Candidatus Kapaibacterium sp. GTDB lineage: Bacteria > Bacteroidota > Ignavibacteria > Kapaibacteriales > UBA4661 > PH2015. The sequence goes on along the minus strand of JANYDO010000168.1, from coordinate 3,244 downwards.
TCTTCTTCTGCCACGCGGCGCATTGTCTCGCGTTTGCCGTCGTCGAGAACATGAATGGCAATATCAATCGGGTGCGGATACTGTATCGCTTTTGCATCACGTATGCCCATGCGCACAAGTTCGACATCCTCGTTGTAAGTCGGAAAGAATACGTCCACTGCCAGAGGGCGCTCTAGGCTGTGCAGTGCATCTTCTTCGCGGACACATTCGCGTATAAATTGCGGCGGCTTTTGCTGAGGCGTATCTTCGGTTTTCCAAAGATTAAATGCAAAAAGAATTAACCCAATGTATGCGCAGGTCTCAGCAAAAAGGAGTGGTATCGCAAACCACAGCGCATCGGTATTGATGCTTGCCGTCCAGCGCCACACGATATACCACGCACCAAGCGCTAGCGCAATGGTCGCTAAAAATTGCCACAATGCCTCACGTGCGGACGAGTGCGGAATTGGTGCCGGTGGGCGACGGTTTTCAAATTCGTGAAAGTAGTATTCAGGCATAAATAGTTACGATTTTTATGGCATATCTTCCACAAAGACAATTTCGAGTGTTTCCAAAAAATGGACAAGTCGGGTAATGGAAGTCTGTATTTGCGCGGTATCGGAAGATTTCGCTGCATCTTCGAGTGTGTGACCAATAATACTTATTTCTTCCAGTCCGTAAGATGCGCCGGAACCTTTGATGGTGTGTCCGATTGATCGTACGGTTTCAATATTGTTTGTTTGAAGTGCCTCATAAAGCGTTGCAATATCGGTGCGCCGATTTTCAAGGTAACGCGGAATAAGCGGCTCCAAATCTGAGGAAATATGAATGATGGTTTTTTCCATACACTTAATTATGTTCGGCAGTATTTTATGATGAAGACTTTTCCTATGTAGACTGCACCATTGAAAAATGTTCGTCAAGTCCAGTAATAATTTGACGAATAACGGACAAACTACCTTTCGTAAAACAGCGATTACAGCCTACGGCAATCACCTTTTCGATTTCCGGCTGACCATCGTGCGCCGTCAGTCCCCAAATCGGAATGGTACTATATTTGGGCATTTGTCGCAGCACCGGTGCAGCTTCGTAGCCTGTCATTACGGGCATTTGCATATCCAGTAAAATTGCGTCAACGTCGTGATTTTGACACAAATCAAGGACTTCTTGTCCGTTTGTGGCAAAGATAATCGAATATTGTTTTTGTTTATCAAACTGCAATTTGAGCAGTAAGCGGTAATCGTCGCTATCATCAGCAATAAGCACAATGGGCTTGCGGTCAAGCCATTTTTGAACAAATTCCTGAAGCTGCTGCTTTTTGACCGGCTTCGACATATAATCATCCATACCCTTTTGCAGACAAAGCTCGCGATAGTTTTCCATCGTGTGTGCTGTTACTGCCAGTATCGGTGTGCGTTTGATATGGTTGTTTCTCTCAAATGCCCGTATGCACTCTGTCGCTTCAAAACCATCCATAACCGGCATTTGAACGTCCATGAGAATTACATCAAAACGTACTTTCTGCGCTTCTTCTAACGCTTTCAGACCGTTATTGGCAATTATTATCAACGGTGCATTGCCTTTTGCATCGTTGAGTCCGCGCAAAAATAACGCTGCCAAGTGGCAATTATCAGGGTCGTCATCTACAATCAGAATACGCCTTCCGACAGGAGTAGCGCTTGTCTGAGCGTTGCCGGTCTGATGTTCGCTTATTGTTATGTCATTGTTGCGTTCCGTCTGTGAGAGCGTTGTGTTGGCTTCCTCATCCGCTAAGCGTTGCACAGGCTCACGTTGCGGATGGCTTGCTTCGGCAACACTTTCCACCGAAACTACAATATACATGATTGTTTCTTGACCATTAATGTATTCTTTTTTCTCGCTCCAAAAAAATCCGCCCATTGCCAGAATGACACTGCGAGCAAGCGAGAGTTGCAAACTTTCCGCGCTCACGTCGGGTGATTCTTCTTCGTGTTGTATGAGAGCCAGAATTTGTGCGCGTTTTATTGCATTTATGCCCGAAGCAGTCCCGCGAATAGTGAAATACAGTCCGCCAAAATCATTGCTTGCGCTTGGCAAAAATTCCAGTCCGATGTAAATAGTACCATCGTTCATAAAGCTCGCCAGCACCGACACCACCGTCAGTAATACTTGATACAAACGCACAGGGTCGCAGAGAATCTGGTTCGGTACGGCTTCATCAATGATGGTTGCAATGGCAATATTCCTTGATGCAATACGCTCACTGAGAACTTCTACTATATTGCGCATAATGGAATGAGGTTCGGCAGCTACTCGTTCCAAACTGAGCGAGCGCCCTTGCGAGCGCGAGTATTCAAAAATATCGTTGATAAGCGAAATAAGAATATCGGACTTCGAGCGAGCAAGCATTAAGATTTCTTTTTGCTCCGATGTTAGCGGCGTAGTAGCCATGAGCTCCAATGCGCCAATAATACCGTGCAGAGGAGTTCGCATCTCGTGACTGAGGCGGGAAAGAAGCGTCACTTTGAGTTCTGCCAAGCCCTGTTGTTCCTCAATATTACGCGCCGTGATGAACAAATCCTTCGATTGCGTTTGGTTGTTTTGCAGAATACTGAGCGTTACTTCAACACTAATGACGCGCCCCTTCTTATTGCGATATTTCCAGACGCGTCGCTGTCTGTGTGAGCGCTCTGCTGTGGCAAAAAGCAATTCTACATCCGAAAGCCCTTTTATACCAAATGCCTGTGTAAGCTCTTCGCGCAAGTTTTCCAGCGTTTCTCCGTCGTGAAGTAAAGAGATATTCTCTTTACCGACAAGTTCTTCTGCCGTGTAATCAAACAGTTCCTCTGCCGAACGATTATAGAATAAAATCATTCCCTTTTTGTCAATCGCTAACACAGCTGAGGCAAAGTTGTCCAGCAAGGTATCGGTAAAAACGCGAGTATCTAAAAAATTCGCCATGATGTGTCGTGATTATTGAGGTGTAGTGCGGCGCAGATGGTAATCAATGGTCTTTGAGCAACGACTGAGCGTATCACCGTTTTCGTTCAGCAATGTTGCTTTTAAGCGATATGTACCGTATCCCCACAAATGCGTGGCAGTAGCATCCACCTTTGCATCGGCGGGAATAGGAAGTTGCATGGGCGTTTGCGAAATAGTGTGTTCGTTTGTCTCCAACGTATAGGATAAATGCGCTTTCGGAAAGTCTTGCCATCTGTCGTTAATGACAAAAAAGCGCAGATTGCCCGATACCGTGTCGAGCGTATTGGTAATCAGTGTCGGTTGG
>JANYDO010000159.1 GCA_025363605.1 Candidatus Kapaibacterium sp. | reverse complement strand
GTGCAAGGGTAAAATGAACGGCGCTCCGAAGACTCCGCACCGCCCTTGCACAATTTTTCCAACCGAGCGGGAGGCACTTATTCTCGCCGAACACCCCACTACCTCAAACGGAGGTTTTTATTTGTTGGGTTCGGTATCACTCTTTTCCTCTACTACTATGAAGTGCGTAACAAAATACCATTCCCCAAGCGGTCAAGCCGTCCATGCGCCGCATTTTGCTTCCTTCTGTGCTGCCGTTGCTCAAATGCAGCCAAGCGCAGTGCAGTTGCGTCCCAGCCGCAATAGTTTCACCGATTGGGTTTGTGTGGTGCATTTCACTGATAGCCAGAGCGCCCAGAAATGCGCCCGCCGTGCCGGTGACTGTGTTGGGTATGCTTGTGCTGTGAGGCAAGAAGACGGCGTGTACTTCGTTTCCGTGCCTGTATTGCCGCCTAGTGTTGCTCTAGCGTTTCCCTTTGACCTTACAGCGCCGCGCAGTGCTTGGAGTTGGCTTGGTATCATCGGCGCAAATAAACGTCTCACACAGCACCGTCGCAGTAAATTCCAGCGTAGCACGATTAACATTGCGCCCTCATACCACTGGTTGCATGGTTGATTGCTCTCGCCCGCCCCGCCCCGCCGCTTCGTGCGGTGGGTGCTTTTTTGCTCTCCGCTTGGGGGCGCTGCCGATTGCGCCCCCGCGTTTATGACCCTCGCCGCGCCGTGCGCTCTCCGCTCGGTAGTGGCACATTGTTTCAGCTCTCGCACGTTACCGAAAATTTATGAAATGTATTATCGCCGGAAGCCGCTCCATTCGTGATATTTCTATCGTGCGCCGCGCACTCAAAGAAGCACCGTTTTTTGCTTCTGTCACCGAAATCGTTTCGGGTGGAGCGTTGGGCGTGGATGCTCTCGCGGAAATCATTGCCGCCAAATTGGACTTGCCCTGCACGATTTTTTTGCCGGACTGGAAAACGTTTGGCGCTGCCGCTGGACCAATTCGCAATCGTCAGATGGCGAAATATGCTGAGGCGCTTGTCCTTATTTGGGATGGAAAATCCTTCGGTTCAGCTTCAATGCTGCGTGAAGCAACAAGGCAAAAATTATCCATTTGGCAAGTGATTCATCAAGGAGCGTGAAATTTTCTTATGGCATGACGCAGAATTTTCTTATTAAATTGCTAAGAATTTTCTTATATTTGTACTCAGAAACAACGCGGCACAAAGCCGCAATCATTCATCTTATCAGGAGACAGTCATCATGTACACAGATTTTGTTATTCGCCACGTCAAAGGCTACGGCTTTTTGCCGATAAAAGTGGATGCGGAGGGAAAGGAGGTTTTTCGCGGTTCATTTTACAGAACACTCTTGGAGGCTGCGGCTGCACTGGAAGCACTGGCATAAAATAGCATCGGCGCTAGTGGTCAGACTAGCGCCGATATTTTCCCACATCATTATTGAATTTGAGGTACAGCAATGATACGGACGATAGAGTATATCGAAGCGCAAGATAATGAAGTCCCCGATATGACACAAGAAGAATGGGACGGCATAGACGCGCAAGCCCAAGCAGACGAAGAAGTCTGGAATGAAGAACGGTACGCAGAGTTTATTGACTGGCACAGTAGCAATGAAGGTGATTGGAGGGTAGCAGTATGAACTTTGAGCACACCGTCATCGAGCGCGACACACCGCGTTCAGGTCACATCCCGCACAATGAAGCACTTTGGGAACAAGCACGAATCGCGGCATTGCGTAAAATGCAAGAGGTTGAGCATCAACCGATGCACCAAAACGCCTTGCTGGAATTGCAGACGCAAAGCTGGCTTTGGAAGCGCGAACCATTCCGTGAGTGTATCAGGGCGCATTTTAACTGTGAGCCGGAGGAATTGAAATACCGCGATTATTCGAGAGCGCATACCATTTTGAGCGACATCAGCATTTTTAATCAGTTTCATTATGAACCATCTAACCCAAAAAACTATGGAAACGACTGAGTTTACAACCGTAGAGGTCTTTGACCTTATAGAGCGCAATGGCATACAGGTAGCACCAAATCAAAGTATCGTGGGAGCGTTCTTGAATTTCTTCAGCGATATTAAACGGTGGCAAGAGCAAGCGGCAACCCTGACAATAACAAGCGTTGAACAAAAAAACGAAATGAAAATCGCCCGCCAAGCGCGTCTTGCATTGAAAAACATCCGTGTCGAGGTCGAGCATACCCGCAAAAAGCTGAAAGAAGACAGCCTTCGTATCGGGCAAACCATTGATGCCATTGCGCGAATTTTGACCAACGAAATAGCACCCATTGAAGCACATCTTGAAGAGCAAGAAAAATTCGCTGAACTTCAGGAAAAGAGACGGAAAGCGCAGTTGCGGGCAGAAAGAGAACTGGCACTAGAGCCGTTTGCGGTGGAAACAAAGCACTACAACCTAGAAGAAATGTCCGAGGAATCGTTTAGTTCGCTGCTTGCATCCATTACACTTGCCTTTGAGCAAAAGCAAGCGGCACTTGCGGCGGCAGAAGAACAGCGCGTAGCGAAAGAAAAAGCGGAAGCAGAAGCACATGAAGCTATGCGCAAAGAAAACGAGCGCTTAAAAGCAGAGGCACTTATTGCCGAAAAAGCCAGAGCAGAAGCGGAGCAAGAAGCGCAAAAAGAGCGGCTTGCGCGGGAGAAAGTCGAAAAAGAAAAGGCGGAAAAAGAAACCGCAGAAAGAGCCGCACAAAAAGAAGCGGAAAAAGCACGGCTAAAAGCGGAAAAAGCAGAGCGCAACCGCCCGGACAAAGCGAAGTTGCTTGCTTTTGCACTGGAAATCAAAATGCTTTCCGAAAAAAGCGTTGAAATCCAAAGCGCTGAAATGACATCAATGCTTGAGAGCGCCCGCCATTCATTGCAGGTTGTAAGCAAAAACCTGTCCAAGCAAGCAAATGAACTATAACATACGTTCCAACTCAATTTTTAACAAGTCGCACGAGTACAAAACAACCGTAGTCGTGCGACACATCGAAAGACCACAATGGATAAAAAACCGAATCCAAAAGATTTTGGATATGAAGGACAGAATCACTTCGAGGACGAGGGTGGGTGGACTATTGAAGGTGGAGAAGAAGCATATACAGAAGCGCTTGCACAATGGGAAGCGCAACAACAATAAACACATTTTTAACAGCCGCCTGAGCAAAATGCTTCCAAGCGTAATTCTCAATGGCGGCACATCGAAAGCAAATACAATGGCTACGAAAAAATCAACCTACGATGAAGTATTCGACACAGAAACCGAGCAAATTGCTCAAGTCAAAGAAACTGAAGCACTCACGCCGCTGGATGCTGTCACGAGCGACGGGCGCGAGAAAGAAACCGAACTCAGCGCGTCGCCTGTTCTCATCAGCAAAGAGCGCCTGAACGCTATTGAGGATTCCTTGCAAAAGCTGGAAGCAATGGAAAGCGGAATCGCATTGAACGCAAAGTACCGCGAGTTTGATGCAACAGGCGAAACGGTGCGCGGTGTCTATTTGGGAATGAAAACCATTTTCAAAAAAGACAATGGCGAAGTGAAACCGATTGAGTGTGCATCGTGGATTGATGCCGCAAAACAAGTCTGGATTTGTGGTGCAAAAATTCTTGTATCGCAATGCTCAGAACTGCCGCAAGGAACGCCCGTGGAGATTACTTACACGGAAAAAGTCAAAGTAGATATGGGCTTTGCAAAGTCCTTTGATGTTCGCCCACTGTACTAACCACTCACTCACCGCCCCACGCCACAGCGTACGCCCAAGCGTGGGGCAATTTTTATACAAACCAGAACAACTTTTCTCAACTGCCATGCCACGACCACAACCCTTTACGTTCCCCAACACCATCCGCTACGAACCGCGCACAAAACGGAATGTCATGCGCAAAAGAGGCATCGGTGCAAGCGAAATCCCTGCCATAGCAGGACTTTCCGAATTTACTTCGCCCCGCGATGTGTGGCGTGAGAAAACAGGACTGGCAGCGTTTGAAGGCAATCAGGCAACGCGAATCGGTAATTTTTTTGAACCGCACTTTTTTGCGTATCTGCAAACCTACCACTTCGACGGGTTTGTTATGCAACGCAACAACGGAATCTATTTCCAGACTGACCACGAAGCAAAACCACTGCCGCACTACTGCACCCCGGACGGCTTCGCTGTCAATTTCACGACCCCCAAACCCATACTTATCGAACTAAAAGTTTCGTCGTACTTCAGCAAAAAACGTCTTGCTTGTGCCGAAGCACAGGTACAATACACGATGCACCTGCTGGACGTGGACGAAGCAAAAGTATGTGTGCTGCAAGGTACAAAGGTTGATATTGTCAAGATTCCCCGCGACCGTGAGGAAGGTGAGCGGCTGTATGGGCTTGCGCGGGAATTTTGGGAATATTTTGTGGTGAAGGGGGTGGAGCCGTGAGGAGGTGAAATACAACTTCAAATTATCGTTGGTGTCATGATAATATCACATTTAGGTTTCCATTCTCCAAATTCCTTATCTCCGAGTGTAAAACGCCGGATACAAAGAATTAAATCCTCATTTAGGGAATGAGTTATAGGTGGTATTGTTGCAATTGGGACATTGCTATGTGTAATTTTGATTAAAGGGTCAGGGAAACCAAATGTACCGACAGGTGACAGGAAAAAATCAAAGTAATGGCGTAAGGAATTAGCATCAGAATTTAGTTTTATTATCAAAGCACTTGTTTTTTTGTTCGCCAAGGATTTGTTGTAGAGAGTGTAAATTGTTTTGTGTAAATGAATCGGAAGAGTGAAGTTTATCAATCACGATTCACTCATTTTTTTGGAGAATCTTTATGGCAACCAAAGCACAAAATGCCCGGCAGCCCTACGGCTTAACCGACGAACTTGTCGATAGTCTTTTGAACGGTTCGACCAGTCACGAAGAGGTGTTCGGAGAGGACGGTATCTACCGCCAACTGACCAAACGGCTTTTTGAGCGAATGCTCGAAACCGAAATGAACCATCATCTGGGCTATGAGAAATATCAGAAGCCAGAGCATGAGCAACGCCTTCTTGATGGCGGGAACGCCCGGAACGGTTCGTCTGCGAAGAGCCTAAAAACTGCTCACAGCGAGGTAGAACTCTCGATTCCTCGTGACCGTCAAGGACAGTTTGAGCCGAAGATTATTCCCAAGGGCACCCAACTACTTGAGTAGGATGCTCCCCAATACAAGTCGTCGTCGTTCATTTCAAACCACCAGAACTTACGATATACTCCATCACAGAGTAACAGAAGTCTAAGTCTTTTAAGCATCAAATGAATGTTGTGATTAAGGAGAACAATTATATTGCCAAAGTATAGTAGGAGGCTTGATATTCAACGTATTTGCCAATTTACGGTCTGGTCAAAACTGTTATTTCTGTTTATATGTGAGTTCTTACTGCAAAATTACGTATTGTATTCGCTGATAGAGGGTAGCGTGTAGATAAGCATTTATCACGAACTAACGCTAAATTGTGAGTTAAGTTGCTACTGTTCATAAAATTCTCAATCGCTGAATTTTTCAATGCCTGATTTGAAGAAGAGTACAGATGTTCTGCGAGTAATTTTATTGCATCCCAAATAATTGGCTCGTTCATTGTTACGAATAGCCAATGAAATAGACTCCAAGTATAATGGGATTTTTCAATGCGATAATTTTGCGCAATATGTTCAAAGTATTGATTATGAATTTCCATATCTCCTGATGCGCCCTCTTTATCAAGCAAATTGGAATCGTTTCTAAACTTACTAAAATTCTCAGAAACATATTTCTGACCTTTGGAATAGATTGTTTGTGCACAAATACTTGCCAAAGCAATCAGTAATAAATTGTCTGCCGACTCGAAATCAGTAGGCTCTGGTACCACTACGAAAGACATATCAAGCGCTCCATTGTAATTAGGGTCATGTTTTGAAGCATAATCTTTATCAATTGTAAGTGAATTGAGTTTTATATTATCAAATAAACTAGCAATAATAAAGTGACCTGCCTCGTGATATGCTAATTTCATATATTTTCTTGGGAAAAGTTTTCTACAAATGTGGTTGATTTTAAAAAGTTGTGACAACATCAATACCTTAATTTGTAAAGTAGGTTATATCTGTTCAAATCCACACCATCTTCTGCTCCCAATAGTATTTCTTTCAAAGAACAACTACTGAAGCCCCTGTCTAGTCTATCACTCTAAAAATATGGAATGTTGTTCCATCACCTCACCACCGAAATCTTTTCCCGCCACTCTGCATTATTGGTCTTTATTACCAGAAAATATGCTCCTTGTGCCACGTTCGCCAGCGAGACCCGAATACTCTGATCGCCCGCAGTGTGATAGAAATGATAGAGGATTTGCGAGTTGCCCAACATATCAAGCACTGAAATAATGACGGTATCGGCTGCATCAATGCGGAAATTCACCTCACAATCTTTACTGGCTGGAATGGGAGCAAGACGCAAGCGATACAATGATGGCTTTGCTACAACTGAGGTAAGTGATGTACGCGAGCGACGTAACGAATCCAGAAACCGTTGATTGGCGGCATTGGTGGCGCGTCCGAAAGGTGCATACGCTACTGTTCCGGCACGGCTACTGTTGTAATCGCTTAGATTTCCAGCAATATTGTCTGGCACTGCATACGGACGCGCTCCACTGGCATCATCGGAGGTACGGACAAGAGGAACTATGCCCGAAACGTCCTTGATGGTTAGTCCTGCTGAAAGTGCATGGATGTTTCCTTCTGTGCCGTACGTGGAAGTCGTGACGCGCTTGAGCATAATCATATCACTTTCTGCTATGTTGAATGTACCACCGTCGCGTATGAAATAGGTCATATTGAGCAGCCCCACCATTACAACGGTATCACCTTGCCATTGTGCTTCGTCAGCAGCATAAGGTAGTATAATAATCGTTCCGGCACGAAGTTTTTGCCAAAAAGGGATATTGGCGAAGTGAAAATAGCCGGAGCCGGAAGTAAAAGGGTCGGTTGTAAATGTATTTGTTGAGGAGATAATGGCAAAGTCTCTCAATGTGTAGCCCTGCATATCAAACCCATCTTTAATTACCGTTAGCTCTACCGTGTCGCCGATAGCAGACTGTTTATTGCCACCATTGAAGTATTTGCTTACGACCACATCCTGGGCAACAAGTGGAGTAGTCATCAGTAGTGCAAGGAGGATAACAAGGCGCATGGGTTGAAAGAATAGATTGTACAAAGGATAGAAGTTCGTTTTACTTTTACTGAATCAGCCACCCCTGTTTTCGTAGAAAATCTTCAAAAGTATTAAAATACTCAGGGTTAAATTTTGCAGCAATGGGATATAGTTCTTCACCTGCACGGGTTAAAGCTCCTTTTGGTGAATGTAAAAAATTCAAAGAGTTTCCCGGTATAAAGGACAATTGCTTATCAAATTGTTCAAGAGTCAACTGAACTCTATCGGTGGAACTGCTAAACTGGTCAGGAACTAACCCAAGCGAAATTAAATCTGCTTCCTCTCCTCGTTGCAACTCAAATTCTTTTAACTCGGCAACATTTTCAATAATAAATGCCACGAATTGAGAATGCTTCACAATATAGTCTATACTTGGATCGGTATTCATAGTATTACTCTTAAATGAAGCAGAGGTGATTTTCCAGAGAGTAGAACAATATCGTGAAAACAACTCTGCATCACTTCGTGTCATTGTTCTCAGAACATCTAGTGTTTTTGGAGAGACGCTCCCTGAAAAATAACATCCTCGTACAAGAACGGCAGCCCAAAGTTTTTGTAGTTCTGTATCTCCTGTAAATGTCGAAGCAGAAACAACTCGCCAGAAAAAATCCTCAAACTCAGTCCCATTTGTATTGTCTGGGTCAAAGGTTGAGTCTTGTTCAGGGTGTTCAGCAAGAAGAAGTTGCTCTTGTTCAGGTATAAATTCCAATATCTCCAATAAATTTTTTGCTTGGCGGTAAATAATTGCTGTCTGAAAATTCTCAATAGCTTTTTTGCTCATTCCTGTTTCGCGCAAGCGTTTACTACTCGTAATAATAGCATTCGTTACTTGTTCAATAGCTTGACTTGTTGCTTCTGCATTTCGGCGGATATATGATGGTTCTCGTTCTTTATCAACAATGTAGGCTATGAATTGTATAGCTTTCCCTCCCTCTTTGAAAGCATCTAATGCACCAAAGCCGGATTTTATTGGTTCTAGGAAGTCAGTCATGTAGTTTACAGACAAATGAAAAATAGGATTATACGATAAGTGCCATAGTCTTGCGTCCTAAGAAGAGAGGTAGTTCGTTAGGATAAGAAACTATTGCTTTTTCTTTGCTTTGTGTTGGGGCATCATCATTAAGACGGCCATCAAAGCGTGGGTCGAGGATAATCTTAGCGGGGGTACTCTTGTCGGAAATACTCCTCGCTAAACTCTCCGTGGTTTCCAACGTAATCTCCGGTTTCTCTGAGTCTATAACCGCTATGCGAGAACCTGAAGCATCTGCCGGATGAAGAAAAATAGTATGACTGCTCTTAGGATTGCCATTAGCTTTGATTGCAGGAGCAAAATCTATTGGGATATTTTCTACATCCAGTAGCAACGAATTTGCAGCAACACGTCCGCCAATAGAGTTAAACGTATCAGTATTACCAAAGTTAGGCAGAACATAAAAGACACGTCGAATAAGAGAGTGCTTCCCAATTAAATTTCTAAGATTTATCATTTGCTCATGTGGAGCAGTAAATTTACGACAACCTTTCCCGTCAACGATATTCGAGGCTTTGAATTGAAAAATGTACAAAGATTTTTCGAGACGAATGCAAGTATCGAAGCCCAATTTTGCTTCTTGCTGTTGTGTAAGACCAAACCAAATGGTATCGTTCTTGATAAGAGCAGAAAATTGTGAGCAAAAATTTATTTCAATGGTCTTTTCAGAAATACGCATAAAAATAGGGGGAAATGTTCGCTAAAAGATTGTTTAATTTTGATTGCAAGTAGTTCATTCCCTCCTCACCCAATCCACCAACGCCTGATTCTGCAACGAGTGTGCCTGCCCGAACGACTTCCCTTCCGGCAAACGAAAAACACTAACAGCCGTGCCCTGTGGCTGCACGTAAGCCTTGCGCTCAGGAGTCCGCGTTTCTGCTATGGCGTAGGGTCTGTCTTTTGTGAGTTTGCTCGTAGAGTAGAGGATTGGTGTGGAACGAAGGAAAATATCCTGTTGCTCATTTGTCAAGCCAGCCGAGAACGCATGAATACAACCCTCCTCTTTAGCAAACGACGAGCCTTTATACTTGAGCATGAGAGCATCATGTTCGGCAATATTGAAGAGATTATTTTTGCCTGTACCTACTTCCCGAAACGCCTCCTTATTCAGCAATCCCGCCGTAATGAGTGTATCACCGAATTTCTGTACGGGCTTGTTCGACCACGACAGAACGATAAACGTTCCGGCTTTAATATTTGCCCACACCTCTGTGTCCTCCCGAAACACAAACCCTCCGCCATTATCATAATCCTCAATCCCTGTTTTCGGAGAAAAATCCTTCAGCAGGATGCCCCGTGCGTCCAAGCGCTTTTGCAGTACGAGTAATTCAACCGTATCACTAGCGGCAGTATTTTTATCAAGTCCATTGCAAAATTTGTTGATAACAATACCCAAGTTTTCGGGTGGCGTTGGTTGCACGACTTCCGGAGCCGGAGGGCAGCCGCCGACGGTGAGACCGAAAAACAGTACGCAGGTTATGCGAAGGTAGTGTGCCATGATATTCAGAAAAAGGAGAAAGTAATTTCCATACCTGTGCAACATACATCACACATCCCTTCAAAAGCAAGCCCCGTTGTGTGAGCATCTCAAGCATTGTGTGAGCACTCCGACTTTTATTCGAGTTTTTTTTGGAACGCTTGCATTTCTCCCCTCAATGACAATTCTCGCATAGAAGCACTATTGTTCCTTGAAGCGCCGCAAATACGCCAGTAGTGGCTCTATGTGTTTTCCCTCTGCCGGATGCGCTGTGCCGTTCGGAAGGATAACCGTTATGTCGTCTTTTCCCTCATGGAGCAAACGGCAATGCTCAGGGTTTATCAATAATGACCGTGAAATCCGTAGAAAACCATACTCCGTGAGCTTTTCGTCATACCGAGCCAGTGGCTTGGAATCTATCACAGCAGACGATTTGTTCTCCTGATAAATGTGCGTATAGCCTCCCTCCGCCAGACAATGAGTGATGTCGTGGATAACGATTTCTTCTGTCTTTTCCTTCACTCCTGCGTGGCGTATGGTGATGGTTGCCCGATGACCTTGCACGGCTTTTGCCAAGAGCGACCGCGTGTCTTGATGAGGATTCGCTTCCCAGCGAGCACGGGCATTCTCCAGAAGGCGCACGTCTGCCGCTTGACGGGCGTGGATTTTCTTGATGCATCGCTCCAAACTTTGTTGGAACTCCGTTCCCAGAATGGGTTTGCTGATGAAATCCACAATGCCATAGCTTACGGCTTGCTTCAGATATTTTTCGTGGGTGCTAATCACCACGATAGACATTTCTTCGCGCTCGTCGCCCAAAATATCCAAAATGTCAAAGCCTGTTCCCCTCATAAGTTCAATGTCGAGGAAGAGCAGTTGTGGTCGGAGTGTACGGATAAGCAGCACACTTTTCTCAACATCAACGCCTTCGCCGACGATATGAATACGTCCTGTGAAGTAGCGTTCAACGTTGAGGGCAATGAGTTCGCGTATTCGCTTGCTATCCTCCACAATAACGGCACGAACGGGTGCATGGAAAACCGCTGGTTCGGTTGAGACTTCGGGCATAGAACAATCCTTGATAGGAGAGAGAAAGAATGAGACGCAGACTTTTAGATATGGTCGAATAAACGCTTACTGGAGAAAGAACGCATGAAATTACATAAAATAATTTTCTTAGAAAACAAGAGTTTGAAAAAAAACTCAACGAAAAGAGAGAATGCTCACACAAAGGAATACCGATTCACACAAAGGAGGTTGTTTCCGGTAAAAAAGGGGGATAATTTTGCGTCGGATTTTATTCGCTGAAAAGCCGAAATACCGTATAGTGATAATGCAGGCTTCCATATGGTTTCTGCTTGGCTGGAACGTCCCTTGACAACGCAACTAATCTCATTTTTCATCGGCAACGCCGCTCAAAATCGGCTTTGCTCCATTTATTGACAGAGTTCTATGACCGTATTGTTTCGTTCTTTTTCTGCTTTGAGGCTTGTTGTATTTTGCCTTGCAAGCCTTTTTCTTGGTGCTTCGTTCACTGATAAAATTTCTGCTCAACCCGTTTGGTCTCCGATAGGCAATAGCAGTTTGATTAGTCCATCTGATATTTTTCCTAGCTTTAGTGCCATTGGAGTAAACGCCAATACGATTTTTGTACCAAAATCGGCAAATAATGTTTGGACTTTGCATCGTTCGCTTGACAACGGTACAACATGGACTACTCTATCCGACCCGTCTGTACCAGTGTCCCCTTTTAGTTTTCATTTCAATGGCTCCGCTACTTTTGCCTATCAGTTTGGCGATGGGCTTTTTCGGTCATTTAACAACGGCACAACATGGAGCCGTATAGACTTTGTTGGTTCCGCACCATCAGCAGCGCGTTTAGTTGCTTTAACTTGGGATGATGTGCAAATTCCTACTAACTATGACCAACTTATTCAATCGGTTGCCTTGCTGCGGGGTATTAAAGATGGCGTGGATGCTGAACGTCGTGTGTATAATGTTCTGACTAAAGCCTTGAATAACCAATACACTATCCCTCGCTTCGGTACATTCAAATCCACCAGTTTTCCTGAGATAATAGATGAAGACTACAATTTTATACTAGCTGCTCATTCTGAGCTTACACTTGACCCTGCACCTGAATTGCTCGCACTTGTTAATGGAGATAAAAGCACACTGCCACAAGTAAATAACGACGAGGATGCCGTTTTTGCCGTTATAGCCAAAGCAATGTCCAGTTCTGCACTAGATCCAATTCCTGGCTACGGATGGTTTGTCAGTCTATCCCGTAGTGCGTACATTGACGCAAATGGAACGACACAGCCAGCACAGAAATATCCTGTTTTTATACGACATTCCCCGTTGTATAGAAAACAAACGACTATTTCCGGGGCTGCATTTTCTTGCTATGTTTATCCTCGATTTGGTGATTTTGAAAACGGTTCGATTGTTTGGAATCTCGAACATTTCTGCAATGATTCGGTAAATGCTTTACAATATCCTTTCCTACAATCCTATCAACCACTCCGCACACCACCTTCTCCGGCGGCACGAGCATCAGGTGTAACGGGTGTGTACGGTACGGCAATGGCAGGTGATGGGAACAGCATTTTTATTGCGGTAGCCAATGATCATATCTACCGTACACTTGATAACGGTGTTTCATGGGCAAAAGTTGACAACAATCTACCAAGCTACGGGACGGTGCCAAATAGGTATCTTGACTTTTTTATCTTTGATACTGATGTGCAAGGCACAACTGTTTTCGTTGTGGGCAACCGTGGCATATTCCGCTCACTTGATAATGGCAATTCGTGGACAAATGTAAAGGCTGAGAGTTCGACCGAAACAATCAATTCTATCATTTGTAATGGTACACGAGTTCTTGCATATGCAAGTAGTGGTAAAATCTACCGTTCTACGGATAATGGTAATTCTTGGCAACAGGTTACGGTCTTGCCAACACAACCAACAACCGGCTGTAAATTGGTACAAGGTGATGGAGCTGTCTTTGCTGCAACTGAATCTGCGGGAGTTTATTATTCTTCGGATGATGGCATAACATGGAAAAAAATTGTTGACTCTAATCCGTTGCTCGATGCAAAATTGACAGCTTTTGCCGCAAACTCAACAAGTATCTTTGCGACTACGGGAGTGCCGGGACTTAATAACAACGTCTATCGAATGACGGGATATAGCACTCTCCCACGAACTGATGTCTCTTATGCAATCTCCGGCATGAGTGGTATAAATGGTGCAAGCCTCGCCCTCTCCGGCACAGCAACAAGCTCTACCACGGCTTCTGTTGCTGGCGCATACTCTTTTAGCGGTTTAGCAAATGGCACATACACCATTACGCCAACGCTTACAGGCTATGTTTTTGTGCCGTCCTCTACTTCTGTTACGATTAGCGGCACAAGTCTTTCGGGCATAAACTTCCAAACCTTTGCTGCCGCACCTCCGGCTCCGGCTACCGTGCTGACGTTTTCATCGGTTGGTGCTTCCTCCGCAGCCCTTACGTGGAATCCGCCCGTAGGCGGAGCGCAAAATTATATTGTCGTTGTTCGCGCTGGTGGCACTCCGAGCTACACGCCCCAGAATGGCACATCACCCACAGGCGTAAACAGCAATTTTACACTGGCAAGCCCTCTGGCAGACGGTAGCCGTATTGTGTATGACGGCTCCGGTACAAGTGTTTCACTTACGGGACTCTCACCGCAAACAAGTTATACCGTCGTCGTTTTTCCTTCCAATGGTAGCGGTGCTATGCGGTCGTACCAGATAAACGCCCCGCTTACAGGAATGCAAAGCACATCCGCACTGCCTCAACTGCAAATCACTCCTGCCTCTCTCGATTTCGGGAGCGTTACCGTCGGTACGGTCTCGACGGGAAGTCTGACTATTTCGGGAACATCACTCCTTGCAGCCGTGAATGTAACGGCGGCAAATCCATCTCTATCCCTTTCTCTCACCAACACACCATTTACAACCCAAGCGGTACTGAGCCTTACCCCTACCAATGGCGTACTCGGCGCAACACAAATCTTTGTTCGCTTTTCGCCCTCAGTGATTGGAGGATATGCAAGCACTCTCACAGTTTCGAGCCTCAACGCAACAAGTGCCGTCGTAACAGTCAATGGTGCGGGGATTCAAAGCCAAAATCAATATAGTATCTTCGGCAGTATCGGCATTGCAAGCGGTGTTGTTACGCTTGGAGGAGCGGCGACGCAAAGTACAAGTGCCTCTTCGGTAGGTGCATATTCCTTTAGCACATTGGCAAATGGCGTTTACACCGTTACGCCGACACTTACGGGCTATGTTTTTGTGCCGTCTTCCACTTCCGTTACCATTAGTGGTGCAAGTGCTTACGGCGTGAATTTCCAACCCTTCGCCGTTCCGCCTTCCGCAGCCGCTACAACCTTGGTGTTCTCGTTAGTCAATGCGTCATCGGCAACAATCGCTTGGAATCCGCCCGTAGGTGGCGCACAAAGCTACATCGTCGTTGTTCGCCCCAACGGTACGCCAAGTTACAGCCCTGCGAACGGTACAACACCCACAGGTGTCAACAGTGACATTACCTTGGCAAACGCTTTGGCAGATGGTAGTCGTATTGTCTATGATGGCTCCGGCACAAACCTTTTACTTACAGGATTATCGCCGCAAACAAGTTATACCGTTGTTATTTTTCCTTCCAATGGTGCGGGCGCTGTGCGCTCGTATCAAACCATATCACCGCTTACTTCTTCGTTTGTCACACTGCCGCCGTCGCGTATTACGCTCACACCTTCGGCGCTCGACTTTGGCAGTGTAACACTTGGAACGGTTTCCACAGCAAGTTTTTCAGTGAATGGAGATGGACTGACTGAGGCGCTCGTGCTGACTTCCTCCGGCGCGTCCTTCTCGCTTTCGCTCACTGGCAGCCCTTTTACGACGCAAGCCTCGCTTTCGCTCGTTCCCGTCGGCAATACCATTTTGCCAACGACAGTTTTTGTGCGCTTCACACCAAGCGCGACGGGCGCAAGTGCCGGAGCAATACTTGCTTCAGGTGCAAGCACGGCGACGCTTGCCCTCAATGGTACAGGAACTACACCAATTCCACCGCCTGTACTCAAAGCCGCCTTCGCAGGCGTTCGTACCCCGATTGATGTCACCGACCTTCAAGCATTTACCGTTACCTTCCGCAATGCCGCAAATGCTTTGGTAGATTATCCGGGCGCTGTTGACTTTCGCGGTGGTACGCCTCTTGGCGCATCCACCGGAACACTCACGTTTACGCGCCTCAGTCTTGGCACATACCAAGCAAGCAGCGTTTTCACTGGCACAGGCTCCTATACGCTCTCTCTTGTGGGTGTGACAAGTACAAGCGGTACACGCACCTTCACGGTGCAAGCCTCCGTCAATAATCCCGCTCCGACGCTGAGTTCCATTGCACCCGTTACGACGACCGCCACCACAAACACGTGGACACTTTCGCTCGTCGGCTCGAACTTCCTGCCCGAATCGCGTGTCATCGTGGATGGTGTACCTCTTGACCAGCAAAATGTTTCGTTCATTTCCGGCGCACTCCTGAAGGCGCAAGTCGTACAGCCACTTGCAGGAATATATTCGGTGGTGGTGGAGAATCCCACGCCCGGCGGCGGCACGTCTCTCCCACGGACGCTTACCGTCAATAATCCTGCACCGCTGCTTGCCGCCATTGCACCCGTCAGCGTTGTAGCAGGACAAGATGCCGTGCTGACGCTCTACGGCGGATATTTCACGACGGCAACCGTCGTGCGTTTTCAGAATGGCGCTGTCACAACAACCCTCGCCGTACTTTCGCTCCTCTCGCCGACGATGGCGACCGTCACCATTCCGGGAAGTCTTATCACGATTTCCGGCACCTATCAAATTCGTGCGCATACTCCTGTGTTGGGCGGCGGTACGTCGGCTGCGGAAAATCTCACTGTACGTGGTGCGGCAGCCGTTAGCTCCGAATTTGTGAATGTGACCACAAGCGTTGTTTCCGGCACAAACCTGAATGCTTTTACTGTGCGCTTCCGCGACACCTTCGGCAATTTGACCAATGTTGCTTCGCCTGTGCTTGGCTATGGAGAAAGTACAGGAGCAACGACGGGAACTATCCGTCTCAGATACGCTTCCACGGGTGTTTCCACAGCAACGGCAACCCGCATGGACATTGGTGGCACGTATTCGCTATGGATTGACGGCATCGGCACAACAACAGGCTCACGCTCCTACACGGTCACGGGTGGCAATGATGCCCGCGTTACCCTGAGCGGCGTTCCTGTCTCGGTAACAGCCGGAACAGTCGTTCCTGCCTTTGCGCTCCGCTTCGAGGATGCTGCGGGGAATCTTACCGATAATGGTGTTGGGCGACTGACCTATACGCGCTCCGGTGGCTCTTCGACTGCAACGCTTGCCCTCACGCGGCTTTCAACAGGAATGTACAGTGCACAATCTACCGTTTGCACGATTGCCGGAGCATACAACCTTGCTGTTTCCAGCGTTACCCCTGCAAATACGTTTGGGACGAAAGCCTTTACGCTTACGCCATCGAGTTTTGTAACCGTAGATTTCGTTATCTCCACCAGCGCCATGACCACGCGCGGAGGCTCAATTTCTGTTACTGCGAATCTTTTTGATGCTTTTGGGAACCCTACTGATAATCTTGGTGGCTATGATTCGCTGGCGGTGATTGTGACCAACGCGGAATTTCCAAGTTCTACCGCGACAGTTGCTTTTGCCCGACAGTCGCTTGGTGTCTATAAGGCGCAAGTGCCTGTCCTCCTTCCCGGTCCGTATCAATCAAAACTTGGCGGCTGGAAAAAAGGCAGTGAATTGACCGGAGATCCTATTATTGACACACTGCTTGAAATATTGGATAGGTTTTTGCGTGGAACTTATGACGTAAGCCTTAGTCCGGGTTTGGCGGTTCGTGCAGATTTTGCCAATGTGCCAACACGTTTGTATGTGGCTGATGTGTTCTCTCCACAAGTTGACCAAGCAAACGTGACCTTACGCGATGTGCGTGGTACGCGCACCCACTTGTGGGGAGGAACGGTTGACCTGACGATTAACAATGTACGTCATACTGCATTGGGAACCACAAGCAATACATTTTCTCTTGCAGAACTGACCACAACAGCAAACCTCAATGCCCAACTTGCCGATTATGGAAAACTCTACTTCAATCCATTCGTGGTTTCTACGCTTGGAACGTACGCTATGACACTCAATTCCACCAATGGCACGGCGATTGCGACCTATACTGGCAACCGTACCTTCACCGTACAGCAACCGCCCGCTCGTCTTACGCTCACCAGTGCGACGCTTGACTTTGGCTCACAGTTTGTACTTGCGCCCGTAACCCGTGCCTATACGCTGCGCTACGATGATATTACCACAAACACTATTGTTATGAGCGCTACCAATCATTCGGCGTTCCTCACCTCCGTCAGTGAAAATGGTGTTTTCACCACCACCGAAAGTATCACCTTGACTGTTGGCGGCACACAGCCTGCACCTGCGAGTGGTACGGCAACGTTTTGGGTGCGGTTTGTACCCGTGCGCGGCGGCAATGTGAGTGTGAATCTGAATCACACAAGCACTCTTGCTGATAATATTACCACTGCTGCCAGTGTACGCTTGACGCTCCGAGGCTCAGGACTTGCGCCGATGGTGAATGTAGCACAACCAAGCATACACTTCGGGCAGATAGATTTAGGGCAAACGCGGTATTATGGCTACACGATGACCTACCGTAATATCACGGCAAGCACGATTTCGGTGGCTGTTCCGGCGGGAAATGACTTTGCAATCGCTCAAGTTTCAAGTGGCACATGGACAACGGCAGGGCAGACGCTCACGCTGCCGACCGTGCAGCCCGCCACCGCAGCCACAACGGACTTACAACTATGGGTGCGCTACACGCCAACGATTGCCCAAGCGTCGAACATAACACTCACGCACCTTGCCGACGGCGGGGACCCGCGCACGGTGGATAGTGATAATTTGGTGCTGACGGCGACAAAACCGTCTGTAGTGTTAGACGTTGTGCCGGATATACTTTCTCTAGGAACGGTGTTTGTTGGCGCTTCTTCGACCAACACATATTCACTTACCTATCGGAATTGCACTGCGCCGATAACCCTCACGCTACCCACAAATATAAGCGCCCGTCTGTTACCCGGAGGCGCATTCCAAAGTGGTTCACTTATGCTCACACCGCAAGGTTATAACGGATCATTTGCTTTGGAAATCCAGCATTCACCGATAGCTGCCGGAACACTGAACCCTAATATCTTGCATAACGGTAACGGTACAAGCGCAACACTAAAGCTCATGCTAACAGCAAAGAACCCGCCTGTGCTTATTGAACTCACGCCCCAAACACTGGATTTCGGAACAGTCGGTATCAACAACACTTCGACCGCAACCTATCTTTTGCGATGGCAAAATATCTCGGGACCAATAACGATACCATTGCCTAGTCGGTTTTCGGCACGGAAACTACAAATACTCAATACCCCGATGCCGGAGCCGTTCCAAACAAATTCGTTTGTATTCACACCACCTCTGGGACAAACCAGTGGATTGGTAACAATTGAAATGCAATATTTACCCACAGCAGTAGGGCAGACGGGAACACTCACAGTAACGCATACCGCAAGCGGAACAACCGGAACCGTAATGACAGTGCGCGGGCGAGCGGAAACAAATATCTTCAGAGCAGACCCCAACCCGATTACTTTTATTGCTTCGGTAAACGCATTTTCTGCGTCGGGGACATTTAACTACAACTTAGAAATTACCCCGACCGGAGCGAATCAAATCCTTCGTATTTCGGCACCACCAGGATTTTTGCTGCAGACTACAAAGGGGCTTCCTAATGGTGTCAGTGTCACCTTCAGTTGTAGTGAAGGTGTCAATATTTGTCAATTATCAGTTTCGGGTAATGCCCAAATTACCCTTCCTCTCACCATAACCGTACCATATGAAGGAAATCCAACACGCACAGGAGTTATCAGCCATATCTTTGATGGTAAAACGGTAAATGTTCCCGTAATAGCGCAGTTCGTTTCCTGCCCGCAAAAGGTAGATACCATCTCTGTTATGGCAATCTATACTGAAGCTGCACGGGATGAACTGGCGAAAGTAAGGAAAACGGTGGAGGATAGAATTCGTGAAAGTTTACGTTTTTATGACCCCGTATTCAAAAACAGTGGCATTAATCACCTAACAACAAAATATGCGAATCCTGACGGTGAACTTGTCACTAACGCCGAATTGAACATCCCGGTTTCTCAAGTTCTGAGGGAAGGGGCTGTTTTAGGCGTTATTGATCGGTATCTTGATAATCCAAAATCAAGAATATCCCAATTACGAGAAAAACTCAATGCAGATCTTATCATGGTTTTTGATTGGCCCAACTATAACGGCGCTACTTCTCTTAGTGGTACTTTGCCAAGCAAAGCTCCTATCTCTACCGTTTCAATGCAACTGCCTGGGGTTGCGTATGCTCAAGGGAACCGTCCAGAAGGTCTGGCATACATTGTTTTACACGAAATTGGACATCTTGCTCAAGGCGACCATGAACCGGGAGCTTTTACCGGCGCAGGTGGATCGCCTTTCCCGGATGGGCAAGGATTTATTGATGTCGGTATGCGCCTTGTGGATAATACACCGACACGATTCACAACCGGTACTATCATGTTTCACGGTGGCGGAACTGGATACGGGACGGCGGAACGCATTCCCTATTGGTCGAATCCGAGCATTGCAGTTACGGTCACTGACCAAATGAGTGTTGGCGGTCCCTTGCAGTCGCGTCCCGTTACAATTGGGACAGACACACAAAATATGTCGCGGGTTATTGGACTGACAGGACCTAAAATTGCTAACCTCTATACGTCATCGGTGTACCCGACAGTAACAGGACCGGCACGGGTACGAGTAGGAGACCCGGGAGCATACTCAGCTTCCTCTTGCACAGGGCAACCACCATTTTTGTATCAATGGTCTGCGCAGACTATGCCGGGTAATCAAGCCGTCTCCGGTGTGGTAGGCAGTGGAGGAGAGACATTCACCTTCACCATGCCGACAAATGGAATAGGTGGTGTGAACCTGAAACTGACTATGCGCGATGCCCAAGGTGTAGAATCAGTGATAACACGGTTTATTGAAGCGCTTCCTTCGTCAGTAGTGGCTTTTAATACAAAATCTTCCGGCACACTTACAGCAGGGTATCAGAGCAGCGAACTGGCAAACGAAACTGAACAATATGATTTTACACTTGAGCAAAATCATCCTAATCCGTTTACCGACGATACAGAAATTGCTTTTTCACTACCAAGTGAGGAAGATGTTTCATTGAGAGTATTCGACGTTTTGGGGCGTGAGGTAGCTGTCGTAACGAATGGGCGTATGAAAGCAGGGCGATATTCCTTTATTCTGACATCGGAACGCTTATCTTCGGGGGTATATACCTACCGCTTGAGAGCAGGACAGCGCACCGCTGTTCGTAAAATGATTATTGCTAAATAACAACAAAATTTTGTAATTTATTTCCATAACCTCTTAATTTTTTAAGGTGCAACTATGAAAAATCTTTTGAGCATCTTGCTCCTGCCGATGGTGTTTATACTATCCGCTTGTTCATGTCAGGGACAACCACATCCGATTGCTTCAAGTAATGATACAACAACAGTTCCAACTGAAGTTTTGCGAAACCTTATTCCCGACAGTATTGCAGTCGCTTCGCTAACTGAAGACGACAGAAATGTTTTGAATTTACGCTATGCGGGCGACCCTTCAGTCATTAGCTATCGAGTTATCAAAAATCCTTTCCCACAAGCTGACTCATTAACTGTGTTTCGTAAGCTGCAATGCAATATGTCCGCGACGCGAACTTTTGTTGCGGAACGTACAAGTATCAGTTTTGATTATACAGGTAATAGACCGGATTTAGTTTGGCGAGGCAAATTGGTTGGTACAGGTTACATGTCAAATCGTGTAGATTTTAATATTATTAACCTGGATGCAGTACCCGATAGCAGTGTACAAGGTGGTTATCGGTTCTTCTACGGAAACTTAAAAGTTTCTAATACAGAGGCTTATGAATTTGAAACCTTTCCTCCATATCCGTATTTTGTACTCATTCACTACAACCCCAGCAAACTCCCACTTGCTGCGTGTAACGGTACCACACCACCAGTGACGACCACACGGTAAAAAAAAGACTTATTCGCCGCCTGTGCGCTCTACAGGCGGCGTTTTTTTAGGTGTAACTAGGAAAATTTTTCTTAGCGCTCTATTCATTACTACCGTTGATGCTTGGTCTTCATACTCTTGTCAAGGGCAACACAAGATAGTAAGCAGAAAAAATACGAAGATTCGTCAGCAAGCCATTCGTCCCTGACCTGTCGTTTAGCTCTATCAAAATTGGGCATTCGCCCCTTCGGGCAACAACAACAAATGCCGAGGGAGAGAGAGACGAGGGACGAGACGGAACGACCTGTGGGGCAGGGCGACGAGGACGGCGAGGAGAACAGCCCACGCAATACCGCGCGAAAGCCCCGCCCGAAACGGACAGGGAACGAAACATCAATCTTCTTCTTCGCACAACTTATTCCACAAAATGTAATCCAATGCCGGAATCACTTCATCCGGCACATCGCAATCCATGACAAAGCCTGCTTCATCATTAGTGATGACGGAATCCAACATGGATTCCAGAACATCGGCGGGAATAAGGACAAGAGACATAACAACACCTCAATAAAAAAAGAGAAAGAAAAAACCGCACCGACCGCGAGAAAAACAAAAAACCGCCGGAAGAGGGGGCGGGGCAGTGGGCGGCGAGAACGAAAAATGCTTCTTACGGTGGGAAAAATCGAAATGCAAGGGCGCGTGAGGCAAAGCCGGAAGCGCTCTGTACTACCCTTGCATTTTGATTTTTAGGAAGTCTTCGACCGACCGCCGTATCTTTGCATTTTTTCGCCGCCCACTGCCCTGCCCCCGACAACAACAAATACCTGCTGCCGCAGGGCGTGGCGGAGCAAAGCGGAAGCCATAACATTAAGCCCGCCGTAAGTATGCCGCTTCCTCTGTTGCACGGCGGCGGTAGAAAAAACAAACGCAAGCTGCTTGGAGCGATTCCCCCAAACGGAAGGTACACGATAGGAACAAAGGTTTTCGGGGGAGCGCGGAAAGCGGCTTGCAGCCGAAAGAGTACCGCCGACCGTTGCCACACCGCCCCGCAGAGAGCGCGACGGGCGCGAAAGGAGTGGGCAGGCGAATCGGTGATAGTAGAACAATCAGACGTATGCAGAGAATGAAGTCCCGATTTATTGCACAGCAAATTCAAGTACTAATTTTGAATAATTCAACCTGTTTGAGTTTAGTTGCGTTTGAAAACGATTACTATGGAAAGTCTCGACAAAAGACAGAGGCGTATGATAAAAAAGCGTGAGGAAAAGGATAGCGAAAGGACAACAAAAAAGCCGCTTCAAAACTGAAGCGGCTTTTGCCGTAGTTTGTGTGACCCCCGGATGTATTAAGCATTTCTACGTTGACATCGCAGCTATTTCCCGTGCCACTTTCCGTAATACCGCCGCAAGCGCCTTGCGGTCGTCCTCAGAAAGCCCTTTGGCTTTAGCGCTTACCTTCAAGATTGTTTCCGAAAGCCTTTCCCGTTCACTTGAGGTATCTTGCTCACTTTGAGGGGTGACTATCTTTTCTTTTGCCCGTTGAAGCTGCTTCCGTACCGCTTCGACACCTTGTCCCGTTGCTTGAGCAATCTCAGCCGCGTTCAGTGGTTGAACGTCAAGGGTCTGGACATTGTCCAGACCTTTTGCATTGATGCGAACATTTATACGCTTGTCGAAATTCGGAAACAAAACGCGGTAAAGCTGGATTTTCTCATCGGTGCTTAAATGTCGCCGTAGCAGATTATCGGAAACAATAAATTGTATTTCTTCTTGTTCCGACATATCGTCTAGCACAAAGCGCACAGGTACGTGGGTTAAACCCAACTTCTTAGCAGCTTCAAGACGGTTGTGTCCCGAAATTAACGTCTTGTCCCGACGCGCAATCAGTGGGTCGTGGATGCCATTAACCCGTATATTTTCAACAAGGCTTGCCATTTCGTCGTCAGCAAGCGGCTTGAAATACTGTACATTCAGTGGGTTCGGAATAAGTTCGCCAATCGGAACTTTTTGTATTGCCAGTTGAATATCGCGCCCTGCAAATTCATTCTTTTTTCCCGTAGAGGTGAGCGCTGCGAGAGGGTTATTGCCGAGTCTGCTTTTCATAATGCTTGATAAATGATGTGGTGAGTGCCTGAAAATCATTAACTACATCGGCATTAGGGCGAATCTGAAACACCGTACCGCCGTGAGAACTTGCTTCAACAACAGCAACAGCACTCCGCACAGGCGGTGTAATTACGCGGTCTTTGAAGGTTTCGCGTAGCTGCTCCAAGACCTCGCGGTTGACACTTTTGCGTGTATCGTAGTGCGAGATAACCACGCCGGACAATTCAAGTGCCGTATTGTACAAACGCATTTGCTCCACGACCGTTACAATGTTCGTCATGCCGCGCAGCGAGAGATACTCTGCATTGCTGACAACGCACACATCCGTAGCTGCTTGCATTGCATTCACCGTGAGCATACCAAGCGAGGGCGGGCAATCAATAAGCACAAAATCGTATTGCTGAACAACATCACCAAGAACCGCTTTGAGCGCATTTTGCGTATTATTTGCCGTGAGGTCATATTCGGTATTGGCAAGCTCAATGCTTGAAGCAAGTACGCTTACACCATTTGCGTCATAGACACAACTGGCGGCACTTTCACCGTTCAAAACGTCGGTAATAGTTCGCGGTGCTTCTATTGCTCCGAGAATTTCCGTGAGATTTGCCTGTGTGTCGAAATCTATCGCCAACACCCGTTTTTGGTGATGGTGTGCCAGAGAGTAGGCAAGGTGAGCGCAGACAGTGGTTTTACCAACGCCGCCTTTGTGATTGATAAAGGCAATTATTTTGGTCATAGTTGTTGCTGAGAGTTGATAAGGGCTTCTACGATTGCGATGCGATTGATTTGTAATTGAAGTTGGTACGCGGCTTGTTCGCGTTCATTAGCGGGGTAGAGTAGATATTCGGGAACACTTTGCTCGGCTTCTTCTTGGATGCGGGTTTGCTGTTCGGGCGAAAGCGTCGCTAAGAATTTTTCGACGACGGTGTTTCGTGCCAGTTCTTTGAGGTCTTGTGCGGTGTTACTTGCTTTGAGGGATTCTTTTGTTGTACGCAGTTTCAAATTCTGCGTTTCCACAAGCGGAATACCCGAAAGTCGGCGCTGAATGATAAATTTCACCGCGACAACTTTGTGCCGGACTTTTTGCTCCACCACATTGATAAAATACGTCGGCTCTTGTTTGTGAATGTCCTGAAGTGCTTTTTTCACGATGTTAATATTGAGCCTGTTCCACGATTCGTAATTAGTGTGAAAGAGCTTGTTCAGGTCTTCCACCGAAATAAACGGGCTTTCGGCGTAGCCACGCTTTTCATCAAACCGGGAACGACAAAATTCCCAAAGCGCAAGCGAGTGCTTGCTGGAAAACTGCGATTGCACCGAAAGCGGCAGCCGAACATACATTCCAATATCGTTCGCGTCGGGCGTGTTCAGCAATGTGAGCATTTTGTGGATAAAGGGCGGGTATGACCACGAAATCATTTCTTGGTCTTTATTGTATTCAACCTGTGCAATCAAGGTCACGGCGATTCGGGTAGGATATTTTTTATCTTTCCCAAAAATGTTCGCTTCCATCGCTGGAAGGTCAATGATTGCTTTTAGTTGCTCGTAAACACTGGTATTGCTCTCAAACAACGACGCACCAGCTTTCTCTCGAATTGTTTTTACGCTGAGGGAAAATGTCGTTGCATTGTGGATTGACTGTCGACTGTGCTCAATCAAAATATTATAGACCTTTCGTTGAGCAAGAGTAAGAATATTCTCTATATCCACCAACGAACTCGGTTTGAAAATACTATCCATCAATAACTCTCTTTCACAAGATTTACTACCGCAAACGCAAAAATCAAAAAATCGCCGCAAGATTCACTACCGCAAACGCAAGATTCACTACCGCAAACATAAAATTTTCACAAGATTCACTACCGCAAACGCAAGATTCACTACCGCAAACGCAAGATTCACTACCGCAAACGCAAGATTCACTACCGCAAAGATTTACAAGTTCTTGTTTTCCAACACGTTCGCGCCGCACTAAACTCTTAAATAACGTAAACAACTATAAACTTTGTAAACTTTAGCGGTTTTGCTCCTTTGAGGCTTTCGCAGCGCGAGTTGCATTCTTTCGTCAGGCTTCTGGAATCGTTGTCGTTTAGTTTGCAGACGCAAATATACAACACTCGGACCAAAAAAGAAGCCCTGCCCCCGAACCTTCCTCTTCTTTAGAATTATTCCCCTTTCGTCATCTTCTACAAATCTCACGACGATTCTTCTCATAACGGTAACACTTCCCATCACCACATCACTACCGAACTCAAGGAATACTTCTACTGGGGGCTGGTAATGCCATTATTGTACAACGGCTTGCTTATCATACCTACATCATTATTTCACCAAACGCATCACACTGGTCGGTCGGAACTCTTTTCCTTTGGGCGTTCGGAACCCTGTTCGGTGCAGCTCGTCAGCAATCGCACGAAGCGTTAGCCCTTTTTCGCGTAACAGCTTTGCTACTTGGGCAGCTTGCACACTGCCTTCTTTTGCTTGTTCTTTGCGCACTCGTGCTCCTTTGAGACGGTCTTGATACGTCAAGTTTTCGGGATTGCCGAGCGTGTACCCTTGCGCTTTCTTTGCCGCCAGTGCCGCCACAATACGCTGCGAAATCAATTCCCGCTCGTATTGAGCCAGAACAGCGAAGATGCCGATGGTGAGCGTATTTGCTTCCGGCATATCAGCACAGACAAAATTGACACGTGCATCGCGCAGCGCAAAAATGAAGCCAGCGTTACGGCTCAACCTGTCCAATTTTGCTATTACCAGCGTTGCGTTGTGGCGCTGGGCAAAATCCAACGCTGCTTGTAATTGCGGGCGTTTGTCATGCTTGCCAGACTCGACTTCGGTATATTCTGCGAGGAGGACATCGCTGCCGATGAATTGTGCGACACTGTGGCGCTGCGCTTGCAGCCCCAAGCCGCTTGCGCCTTGCTGTTTGGTGGAAACACGGTAGTATGCGACGTATGGTTTCATACCTGAGGACTCATGCGGTGTTAGAGGGTGTTTTGCTGGCTTTTTTACGAACTATAAACAGGTGTCTGTGATTTGTAACAAACAAAATTCTTCTTCTTTTGCAAAGGCTTCAACCAAGCAAGCTCACTTAAACGATGTAATCATCTGGCGCACCACGCCAACAACACACACCTCATCAAATATCGAAAATTCTATCGGCGGATATGCCGGATTGTCGCTCGTCAAAAGACCTTTTTTATGGTAACGCTTGACCATTAGTCCGCTCGGTGTTTGCACCACGACAAGTGAATCATGCGCATACTCTGCTCCGGCTTCCACCACGAGCAAATTCCCCTGCGGTATTGTCGGTTCCATACTTCTGCCTTCCGCTCGAAGAATGTAGGTATGTTTGCTCACTAAAAATGCCGGAACCTCGGCACTGTCTTCGTACTCATAGTTGTACTCCGGTTTTCCGCAGCGTACTCCGATAACGGGAACCCTCCGTTGCTCACAGACTTCCATAGTCACTCCCCTGTCTTGGATATAGTTTTTTTGGTTTTGTTTTGCACCAATGGTGCTGTTTTGTTGTGTTCGGTTACTTCTTTTATATGGGGAATCCGCACCACACCGCCCATGTCGGCAAGATTACCCACCACGGCAAACTCACTCAGTGTTACACTGACCGATTGGGCGAACCGTTGCACGTTCTCTGTCAAAAGGAAAAATCGCTCTAGTTGTGCCGCGCTCGTGATGCCACGCGCATGAAGCATTGCCAGCATAGCAACATCTTCGGTATTATCTTGTTTCTCTCCTGTCTTGAGCCATTGCATATCGCAACCTGCCTCCTGCAACTTCAAGTACAAGTTCTCAATGTTGAGCAGACCATGTAAATACTTGTTCACGTCTTGCGAGTAAATCCCCACTCGACGTGCAAACTCCGCTTTTGACCAGCTACGCTCTTGAATAAATTCTTTCAAGCGGTCATGACGATTATCAGATTTATCTTGCATAATAAATAAGTATTTTCCTATATTGCAGTGCCTAAGATTATTCTCAATCCAATATAAGAATTATTTATTTCATCCAAAGGAAATTTTATGAAAGTACAAACATTTCGTCCTCACAAATTTCGCCACGGGGTAGCGAAAAAGGTTGCTGAAACACTCCATATCTCGCAATCCGCCGCAACCATGCGCCTGCGTTCCGGTAATATCGAAGCGCTGGAACTCGCGTTGAAAATTGAACAAGCCATCATCAAGCGCGAAGAGCGTATCAAAGCCGCTTTAGAACAACGCGCATAAATCCTGCTTGATTGTTGTATTCCATATTGCATTAACTCCAACATTCATGCCTTTTCAAATACAAATTCAAAGACGAACCATGAAAGACGCATACTATTTCCAACACGATGCCAACGCTCGGCACGACCCCAAACTTCTCATGCTGGCAAAAGAATGTGGTATGGAGGGCATCGGACGATGGTGGTGTTTGGTAGAAATCTTGCGCGAGCAGGAAGACTACACGTTCGATATTTCAGAACGACATAATCTCAAAGCGCTCAAACACGAATTGAATTGTACAAGCGACGACGACCTCACCACATTCCTTGATGAACTGGTCGAACTGTGTCTCATTCGGCGCTTTGAGGGAAAGATTTTTTCGCACGCTTTGTTGAACCGAATGGGTAAACTTGATGCCGTTCGACGTGCACGAGCCGAAGGCGGAAAGAAAGGAGGACGACCCCGCAAGGACGAAAAACCTTACCTTAACCATAAGGTTACGAGTGCTTACCTTTTGGATACAGACCCAAACCAAATGGTACACACTCAAAACCTCCCCGCACACCTATCTACTAACTTACGTAGTAAGTTATCTACTTATACAGAAGACTTATCCATTCATCAATCTACTGAAGCGAAAAAAAACGATGCCGATTCTCCACCTGAACGGAACGCTCCTGAGCGTAATGCTCCCGAGCAAAATGCTCAAGAGCGAAACGCTCAGAAGAAATCTTCTCAAGCTGCTCCAAGCTACACTCGTGAACTCTTAGCCGAACCCGACATCGAAACGCTCTACATTTATCCCATCCGATTTGACCTCGCTCCTGCCGGAGCGTACTTTGTTCCATCGGATTCGGAACACAACGAGCGCAAGGTCTTTCTGAAGCTGAGTGACGGTGAATGTTTGTCCGTGAAAGAGCGCAAGGAGTACGCCATCAGAGAGCCGTCGCATATTGTCTTCACGCATACGAACTATTCTGCTCAATCTACGACCATCCACTAACATTCAGAGCTATGCACATCAACTATGATGCTTTTGCTGAGGTGCTGGGTACAAATCCGAAAGAACGGTTGCTGGAACAAAACCGCACGGCGCTGGTGTGCGATTGTCGGCGTTTGCTGGCGGCGCATCTGAGAGCGCATCACTTCTCGTTACCGCTTATCGGCAAAACGCTGAAGCGGCATCACACGACGGTTTTGCACCTTATCCGCACCCACGATGAACTCATTACCACCGATGCTCACTATCGCAAACTTGTGGAAACCTGTGGAGAGCGCATCCTTGTCCACGATTCCGATGTGGCGTAACTTGCTTTCGTTCCTTGAAGCTGTGCACTGCTCAAAACGGAACATCATCTTTTTTTGAGCGTCTTGCTCACCACCATTTTTTACACTACCATGTTGCTTTCCAACATCGCCAGCATGGAAGCCTTCAACCAGCTTCCCGATGGCAAATACGACAACTTGCAAGAAGAACTGCAAGCCTTCGCGGGCGCTATCGCCACGGCGAAGAATCTCAAAACCAAACTCAGCAAAAACTTGACTGAGTTTAACACCCGCATTGATGGTCAAGCCGAAGCCCGCGTTTCGATTCTTGCCAAAGGTGCAGAAACCGATGTGCAATTCGCACCGACGGTTGCGTTCAAGTTGGCACTCGAATCCATCGTAACGGCAGTCAACACCTTCGAGACTTCGCTGGGTGCGATTGACCTTCCGACTGCGTAAGGACGAACACCACCAATCGCAGCGCGTCTCCGATTCTCAATCTCAACGCTGACGCGCTGCTATTTTTTTGCACAACAGACTATGGCTTCACGACACCTACTTTCCGAACCAAACTATGATTTGCCCGGTGCAACGGTGTACAATGACGAATCGCTCAAAATGCGCTCCCGTATTTTTTACGGCGTTCTCACCAAATACTGCGACGTGAACGGAAAATGCACCTTGCAACTCAAAACGCTCATGGCAGATATGCAGTGCAGCAAGCCGACGATCACAAGAGCCGCAAGTCAACTGGAAGCAAAGGGCATCTTGAAACGGCAACGCGGTTCACGCGAAGTCTTCTACCAACTCCTGAAATGAGCCTTTTTCGGTATAAAAGCGGTTTGTTTTAGGGTAAAATTTGATATGAAAACTGGTCAAAAGTGGCGTTTTTCGGCTCTCAAAGCGGTGTTTTTCGGGTAACGTAGCAGAAGCGTATGCACGATAGCTTCCATCACAAGTATTTCCCATCAAGCAATGTTCAAAAAAGGCGTTTTAAGCCTGTTTAAGGCACTTTCAAGCGTAAAGGCTGTAAATATATGACTCTCACCCCCTACGAAATAGCGCTCCACGAAATAGGAGTGCAGGAACAAAGCGGCAGCAAACACAATCCGCGCATTATCGAATACCACGCCTGTACTTCCCTGAAGGCAACAGCAGATGAAATCCCGTGGTGCGCAGCGTTTGTGAATTGGTGTTTGCGTGTTGCCGCAATCGTTGGCACAAACTCCGCACGAGCGCGAAGTTTCCTCACGTGGGGTGTGCCTGTTCCCATCACGGAAGCGCAGCGCGGCGATATTGTTGTACTTTCTCGCGGCAAGAACCCAAGCGAAGGTCACGTCGGCTTTTATACCGGACGCAAGGACAACAACGTTCTTCTTCTCGGCGGCAACCAATCAAATCGGGTTTCAATCTCAACCTTTCTCCTTTCCACCATCATTTCCATTCGGAGACAACCATGAATCAAACTCAGCGTAATGCTCAAACCATAACCCCCAAAGAAGCACAAGAACTCTACGGCATCGAAGCCACCAAGCGCGTGATTGATAACGTTGCCGAGGTTCTCAAGTGTTTAGTGGATGGCATTGACATCGGTGATATTCGCGCTATCGGCAATCTTGGCACCATCGCTGCCAATCTGCCCGAAGGCATCAAAGAAGCGTCGGATTATTCCTCCCGCGAATTGGAGGAACTTGGCAAATTCTGCATCGAACAGTTCGGCGAAGTGCTTGCGGTGATGAATTTCAAATCATTGTAATAATGGATACTTTCAGAATTACACAGACAAGAGTGTCTGTGCTACACCATCAATACTGGCTTCGGTGGCACAGACACTCTTGTCTGTGCTAGTAATTGCTCTACTTTTCTAGCATTAGAACACATTCCCCATGCCCGACGAAAAAATCATACAGGTCATTCTTGGTAGTGGATTAGGCATTATCACCTATTTCCTCAAGCTCATTCACACCGATTTGCGCGAGGTGATTAACCGTGTGCAGACCCAAGAAACCAGCCTTGCTGTTGCCGGAAATAAATTCACGGAATTAGAACGACGCATTGAAGTCGTTGAAAACAAACTTGATGGAGTGGAATAATATGGCACGTCAAAGCGCAATCTGGAACGAGTGGCTGCTGCCACCAAGTCCGCCGTCAACACGCGGGGTTCGCGTTACCCTCACAACGGGACAAGAACAAGACGAGGCATTGGGACCATATACCATTGTGTTCCAATACGAAACCACCACTGCACCCGGATTTATCGCCGCGCCGCCCGTGCCAATGACTCCACAGGGCGCAAACCGTTTTGTCGCGCAATGGGAAATTCCTGCATCGGTGTATAGTTCCGGTGGAAATGTGCAGTATGCCATTCTGGATTCGTCGGGAGAATGGGGCGGCAATCCTGATTTTGCCGGATATTGTGTCGTTGGATTGAGCGGTGGCGGTTTTATGCCGGCAGTACGAACGGGCGTTTACACCATCAAAGACTTCACGCTCTTGAATAGTATTGAGCGCCTACCAAACGGCAATTTCAAACGCCGCGATTTGGATTTCATCAACACGCAGCTTCTTTCTTTGGGGCAAGCGGCAGTGAAGATGCGGCAGCTCGCAGCCAGCGCCGACCCGAATCTTTCGCTCCAATTCCGAGCGCGGACGGACAAAATGACCGAGTACAATTCCCGCAAGGGCGGAAACTTTGGCGACTACCTGAACGAAAGCGCCCGCATCATCGAATTTGCCGTGAACGAAATCCGCAACAACCAGCGCTTCGACCTCACCAATATTCAATTCAGCAAAACCATTTTGTAAATCGTATGAGCTTTCTTCCCACATCTTGCACCTGCACCATAACGCGCGTCGTGGACGGCGACACGTATTGCGTGGAGTACGAGCGCCACGAGTACATCGTTCGGATTCTTGGCGTTGATTGTTTTGAAACGCGCTACGGCGCGAAGCTGCGCAGTCAGTCGCTGGCGCGTGGCATTTCCCTTCGGGATGCGCTTAAAAAGGGCATACGTGCGAAGGACTTTGCAGAAAACATCCTGCTTGGCGAGACCGTCACCATCATTCGCCCCGACGGTGTACCCGATAACGACATCTACTTCCGCTATCTCCGTCAAGTGTTTGTGCTGTGGGGCAACGCAAGTACGAACCTTGCCGTGCTGCTGGCACAACATGGGTATGCGGCATGAAGACGCTCACACAGTATTTGTTGTTCGTTGCAGCGCTCGGCGTTTGTGTGCTTGCCTTTCTACGTCCTTCGTCTATACCGGAATTTCTTGTGACGTTGCTGTTTGTTTCTCCGGCGTATGTTCTTTTTGAGCGTGGGCGGATATTATTTGGAGTGGTGCTGCTTTTTGTGGGGTTGATGCTTGCAGGCTTGATAAGGAGGCTTTTTATTTATTTGTTGGATTGGCTCCTATTTGTTTATTAAAATAGTTTGCCATTTCACCACTTCTATTTTCACCCGCATAAATCTTTCCATCTGGTGTAATAAGTGTAACAAGTTCGTCAACTAATAATCCCATTTTCCCTTCATCAACATATACTAATCTTGCATCAATTAACTCCTTTACTATTTTGTCAGCATCTAGTTTACAGTCATTTATAAATTCTAGAAATTCTCTATCTGTCTGTATATCTATAGTTCCTACCTTAAGAAGCATATGTAGAATTGAAAATTTGTCTGGATCAATTTCTGTAGGTCTCCACGGCTGTGAGACTAATGGTAATGAAAGTTGTTGTTTTGTCAAGTCATGATAGAAAAATTCCCATCCCCAATTAGTGGCACTCATTCTCTTTTTTTTACAAGATATGAAGGGATGCGTAGCCTCACTATCAAAATCGTCACCAAACATAGCTGAACCGAGACTAAATTTATATGAGAGTCTTGTCCATATTAATTCAAGTAAATGATACATAGGCTTTCCAGATGATGATACAAGAACATGAAAATAAAAATCATCATTCTCCGAAAGTGGTATACCCATAGGCATTCCATTGTTTTTGATAATTGTACTATTACCACAAATAATTAAACTAGGAAAGCTACTCGGACTGTAACCTCTAACGGGACCGCTCTTGATAAGCTGTTCTAATTTTTTAACAAATCCTTCTCTAAGCCCATGTTCTGTAGTGTAACCGTAGTAACCAATAACAATTCTTAGCGGATGAAATGCTTCCATCATTAAATAATGATATATCATATTTTCTCTATCCGTAAACCGCGTTCTCCTTTCTGTAGTTGGTGATTCTTTTGAAGTTAGAATTTTATAAGCATTACTAAAAAGTCTTCCAACGTATGAATCTGGGTCTCTCGGTTCGGAAACTTCAATTATTGAACGTAAGTTTTGGTGAGCGTCGTCTAGGTCATTTGCATAAAGGTTTTTCTTTACTTGAAAAACAGCAATGACATCCTTTATATGATATTTGTATCTACCAGCAAAAGACATTTTTTGCCCATCACCAACTACTAATAAACAATCAAATTCAGCACTCATTACACCACTGTCGTTGTAAACAAAGCTTCTCTCTACCATTTTTAAATTCAGGTCTTCAAAAATCGCTTTATTAAGTAATTCAGCAGTTAATCCTTCAAAATTGTCACCGATTGCAACAGTATGTTTAATGTCACTGTCTTCACTTTCAATTCTTGAAAGTGCATATCTTTTAAATTGCTCCAAAAAGTCAGCTGCCGTTGAAATCATATTTTATGTCTTATTTGTGTGTTGATTAAGGACTGCCTGAAGTTTCCATCCCCAATATACAACCCCCACCCCATACCGCGCTAGTGTCACCTGTAACGAAAAACCCGTTACAATCGTTGTTGCAACATCTACTTTGTCCCGTTTTTTTCTCCTAAGTGCAAACAAGAAAAACATTTGCCCAGAACCATGCTCCAGTAAACTTTTTTTCGGATCGTGCATTTTTTTTACGATTTTTTTGACTTTCAACGAAGTTTTTTCTTCGGCTCACAAAACATTTCTATCCTTTCTCATCCCGTCATCGGGGACGAGGGTTTCGTCCTCGCTGGGAAGCTCCGGCGAAACCCTCGCCCCCGTGTATCATTCGCTCCGCTCAACTCGCTACGCTTCGGTTTTTTCTTTCCTCGCTGCGGGAATCTCCGTGCGCGGGGCGCACTACGCTTCCCTTGCATCGGCTCACCCATTCGGCATTCAATCGTATGCGCTCCGCGCCGTGAATACCGCTTCCAACGTTGCCGTCCGTGTGTACTTCTGTCGGTCGCCGATGTTCCCCGCGTCGGCGCGTGTCCATCGGCGAATATGCTCTCTCAAGCGGGGCTAAAAAGCCCCTTCCCTTTGCCCCAGTAATAATACGCATCCCTTTACCCCAGTAACAAGATGTATCTTTCGCTTCGCTCACCTCGCTCCGCTTCGGTTTTCTCTTTCCCCTTCGCGGGAATCTCCGTGCGCAAAGCGCACTACGCTTCCCGCTCAGTGGCTAACAAATTCGGCGTTTGTGCCTAGATTTCGGTACTAACGTATATTCGGCATTGTTGCCCTAGAACAAGTGTTACAAATCGTGTGTCCGCTTCCCAACGTCGGCGCTGTCCACCAGTCAACTCCTCATCAACCATTCTACGTAGCGCCTCGCCGCTTGCCAATGCGCTCCCCGCCGCCGCCTTCGGTCGGGGGCGCGTTGGCTGCGTTGGGCGGGAAACCCGCCCACTGCCGCGCTTAACGCGCTCAATGGCTTCTTTGTGTGGCGGATTACTTCTCCGCCAACGTGGGCGACCAGTGGGGCGACCGCGCCCCCCCAAGAACGCCCGTCCCCCCCTCCATTGGCACAAAGACAAATGTTATCGCCACCGCTAACCGCTTTGGCTTTTCCAGTGGTGCCTCCGGCGGGTGCTATGCGCAATGCGCTGACCGCTCCTTAATGTGTGTATCGCGGCTGGGGAAACAAGCAGCAAAACGCACCGCTTTTGGCGGCAGCGTTTGCCCCTTGTTCCCCGCCGTTTCATTCATCGGCTTTGTGGTTGTTACGGCTCACGCAATTTTTTTGCACGTCGGCAAGTGCCAGTCGGCTTTGTCGGTTCCGGTAGTGGGGTGGTCCGGCTTCATAAGTGCAAGATAGCTCGGTTGTCGCTCCGAAGACTCCGCTAAAAATCGTGCAAGGGTAAAATGAACGGCGCTCCGAAGACTCCGCACCGCCCTTGCACAATTTTTCCAACCGAGCGGGAGGCACTTATTCTCGCCGAACACCCCACTACCTCAAACGGAGGTTTTTATTTGTTGGGTTCGGTATCACT
>JANYDO010000158.1 GCA_025363605.1 Candidatus Kapaibacterium sp. | reverse complement strand
ATTAAACTGCGCCGCCGTCCCCGTAGCATCATTCCAGCCTGCAACGCCGCTTCCTGCCAACGTCGTAACAACGCCCGCAGGAGTAATTTTGCGAATGCGGTGATTATTACGGTCTGACTCATAAATGTTTCCACCTGCATCTATGGCAATACCATATGGATTGTTCAACAATGCTGCACCTTGCGTGCCATCAGCATATCCCGCGCCCGCGCCATTCCCCGCAACGGTCGAAACCTGCGGCACTGTTCCCGTAAAGGTAAAGCCCGCCAGCGAACCCGTGCCGCCGCCGTTGGTAACGCTCACCGAGCCGCTTGCACCACCCGCCGGAACTGCCGCCACAAGCTGCGTGGGGGAAATAACGGTGAAAGACGGCGAATTTACGCCGCCGAACTGCACTTGGGTAACGCCCGTGAAGTTTGTGCCGTTTATCACGATGCCGAGACCGGGATAGCCTGTGGTGGCGGTGAAGGAGGTAACGGTGGGTGCTTCCGGCACGGTGAGGAATTTTGTAACGAAACCGTCTGCAGTGCCGCCGCCGTAAGAAGTTTGGTACGCGCCTGCGGTAGTGGGAAATGAGGAGCTGGCTGTACCTGAAAGATACACGGTGTTTGTAGCACTAAAGGTAATAAATTTACCGATGTCGTCTGCTGTACCGCCTATGTAACTTGAATACAAAATTGTAGAAGCTGCGCTATTGAGCTTTGTTAGCACGATGTCGTACCCTCCAGCAATAGCAGTTTGGTAGGCACTGACAGACGTAGGATAGTTTGGGCTGTCGGTATAACCAACTACGAATATTTCACCTGTTGCTCCATCTCGACAAAGACTTTGTAAATCATCTAGCCCCGAACCGCCAATGTAGCGTGAAAAACTCATGGATGACAAGGAGGAATTCAGCTGACACACAATTCCATCAAAAGAACCCCCAGAATATGCCGGACCTGTTGTAATAGGAAATCCCCCGGCCGATCGTCCTGCAGCATATGCATTACCAGTTGCATCCACAACTAATCCGCCAAAAAGCTCGTCTTGCAAGGCTCCTCCGACAAAAGTGGAAGCTACTAGAGTTGTAAGTGTAGAATTAAATTTTGCAACATAACCATCAAAAGCTCCGCCCCCATAAGTTGTTTGATATGCTCCGGCAGTGGTAGGAAATGTTCCGCCGTCAGTAACACTAGAAATATATATTTCTCCCACACCATTTACACCTATGTAGGACGCATAATCATTCCCGTTGCCCCCGAAGTATGTGCCAGCAACAATAGCTGACCCCGTGGCATTCATTTGCACAACGGCACCATCCCATCCTCCGTTTGCAGTCATATCATATGCCCCGGCAGTAACGGGAAAATTTCCGCTGTTTGTCGAAGTTGAGGCAAATAAATTTCCCGAGCCGTCCAGACACAATCCCACGCCTTGTTCACTCAAACTACCTCCCAAATAGGTAGAATATACGCGAGCAGTACCAGTAGAATTAAACTTCACTATAAAACCATCGGTTCCACCGCCGGGAGTTATTGTTTGTAAAGCGCCAGCCGTAGTAGGAAAATCCGTTGAACCTGTTTGTCCCCCACAATATACATTTCCCGAACCATCAATCACCATTGACGTTGCTCTGTCAGTACCTGTTGTGCCTCCAAAGTATGTAGAAAAAACAAGAGTGGATCCCGAAGGATTCAGTTTGGTCAAAAATCCATCATCAAGACCACCTGCATAGGTTAATTGATAAGCTCCCGCGGTGGTTGGAAAGTTTGTCGAAGCTGTGTATCCGGTCGTGTAGGTACTGCCTGAGCCATCCACCGTGATTGCGATCGGATTGTCTGCAATCGTCCCGCCCAAAAAGGTACTCCACAAAACGGGGTCAATCACCAGCGGGAGTGCGGGGTCGTAGCTGCCAAGGGCGAAGGAGATGTTGTCAGTGTTGAGTGTTGAGTGTTGATTTTTAAGTGCGAAAGTGCATGGAATCTGGTGTTTTTTGCCATTTATGACTTGATACGCAAAGAGTTTCCCCTGCACCACGTCGCCGAGCGAGGTTTTCATCACAAGGTCGCCCGAAGAATTGGTGAAAATATGTTCAGTGCCTTCAAAGGAAAGAGCTATGTTGCTGGGGTCTGCGCCGGGCTGAACAATCATGTCGTAGCGGACGGAATTACCTTCAAAGTATATTTTGGCAGCAATGCCGTCGTACACCTCACCAATAATAGCTTCGTCGTAAAGCGGCACGTCGGTTGCCCATTTGGTGCTGTCGTTACCAAGAAAGTAGTTGTGGAAGCCCGATTGTTGCTTCATTCCACGCACGGTGGTTTTTGCGTTTGCATTTTTTGCATTTGCGCCGTCGAACTTCATTTTCACGACGTGTCCTTCGACGCGCTCAGGCTTTTGTGCTTCTTCTGCGGCATGCAATACATCAAGGTGCGGAAGCAGTTTCATTCGTGATGCCGCCGCTCCTGACTTCTCACGCTTGTAGAAATCATAGACCAAGCCGTCGTCGGTAACCCAGATGTTTGCGCCACCGAGTTTTGCGAGAAAGCGCGGTGTACCGAGTTCGGCGTTGCCCTGCCACTGCCCTTTGTTTTCGATAAAGGTGAGTTGCTTCGGCGGCGAAAATGCTTGCCTTTGAGACTCATGATGCTTTTTCAGCATTTCCGTTATCTGCGGTGTTGTTTGCGCAGAGAGCGGCAAAGAAGTACCGAATGCGAATACCGTGACCACAAGTAGTGGTAAGCATTGCAAGACGTTCTGCCAGCGAGGGAAGAGTGTAAGGACATTCATGGGGGCTCCCGTTTCTGTCTGAGGGATATTACAAAGTGATACGGCCGAGTTTGGGCATAATCATATGGAAACTCGACCAAAACGCAAGATAGCACTTTTTGAGCCGGAGAATCATACCAAAAAAGTGGTATTTTCGTGTAATGGATATACGTTCAGTGAACAAAAAAGCAGGTAGGAAGGGCACTCCCAATAGCACACAGAAACCGCACAGAAACCAGATATAACCTTACTCCGACAACAAAAAATATCATCACACCGCCTGAAGCGCCACGAGCGTAATATCATCGTGTTGATGGGCTTTGCCCGCAAATTTACGGACATCGGCTAAAGCTGCTGAAACAATATCCGCAGCATTGAGCGGGGCGGCTTGGACGGCTTGCATCATGCGCTCTTCTCCGTATTCCGCATGATTAGTGTTCATTGCTTCGGTTACGCCGTCAGTATAGAGCAAGATACAATCGCCTTTTTCCAGCGTTACGCTTGCCGTCGTTACGGCTCGTTCAAAACGTTCGCCTTTGTCTAAGCCAATCGCCATCCCTTTTGCAGAAATTGTTTGCATTTCACCATTCACACGTCGCACCACAAGCGGGTTATGCCCGGCATTGGAAAAGGAAAATTCGCGTGAATGTGTATCGTAAATGCCGTAGATCATGGACACAAATTTGCCACGCTCCATCACGCCATAGAGCAGCGAGTTCACGCGGTGCAGCACATCCGACGGCGAACCGACATTACGTACCTGCGAAACAATCACACCTTTGGCAAGAGTAATATAGAATGCAGCCGAAATACCCTTCCCCGACACGTCACCAATCAAGACCCCAAGCCGTTTGTCATCAAGCGGAAAAAAGTCGTAGTAATCTCCGCCCACTTCATACGCCGGAATACACGCTGCGCTTACGACAACACTGTCAAACGTAGGCAGAGAACGGGGCAAGAGCTTTTGCTGCACACTTTTGGCAGCAGCGATTTCTTGGTGCATTCGCTCATTTTCTTCCAAAAGCGAAAGGAAATCGGGCTTGTAATCGGCTTCACTGACCGCTTCCGGTGCATTCTTTTGATAGGCAATGCCTCCCAAAACAACAACCAGAAAGAGTACCGCTCCAAGACAAACAAGCAATATCGGATGCGAGGCAAACGTGCCTATGGAAATCAAAAACGACTCCACCGCCACAAATGCTACCAATGCGAGCATATCACCATAGTACAATACCGCAAACCCTATCCATCCCCGGATAATAGCTTGCGCGAGGATTGTCGGCACATTCAGACCTTGCGTTGCCTCGAATAAACCCCACAAAAGAGATGTGAAAAGCAATGCGAACAGAGCAGCATATTTTCGCGGCAAAAGCCAATACGCCAGCATCACAGGAATTGTGGTAACGATAAATGAAACGGTCATCACCCCACCTATTGCATTGGCTACCGAAGCAATTGCAGAACGCAGCATAAAAGGCAACGTGTAATAATCCTATTTGAGATGAAAAACAGCCAGAGAAGGGATGCCATAACGTTCACCCATGTATGGCAATAGAAGAAGGGATGCCGAACAAAAAGCACCGAAACTCAGCCCCAAAAGCAGCATCCGCCCCAAGTGAAATGAGTTCAGTGGCTTATCACGAAAACGCATAATCGTATAAAATTTCTCCGGGATAACTTCGCGCATGATAGAGACGATGCTTGCTATTGGCACGGAAATAAAAAAGAAACCAAATCCCAAGGTATAAAAAATAAATACGACTACAACTACTATCCACGGAATATCCGTTACGCCCATCATATATGCAGTCCACGAAAAACCAGTGAGAACGGATATTCCCAAAATCCAAAGATTCACCGCCTTGATACGCAAGCGAGTTATCCAGACAATTCCCAATCCAAAAATGCAAATGATAACGATAACCCAGAAGATAATCGTAACGACAGTCTTCGGGGAGAAAGCGCTTCCATTGCCATTTTTAGGGCTTGGAGGCGCAATCGTACTCACGCGGCGCTGCCACTCCACAGACCAAACAACCGGCGAGGTAGAAACTTTAGTAGCTGAGACCAGTAATTCTTTTTTGAGCAGAGAGTCTTTCCCAAGCAAAGCCACAAAGCCAAATTTTTCCGCACTGTTTGTATCCGCTCTCCAGACCAGAGACTGCTTTTTGAAAGACTGCGGGATAAATCCAACAAGGCGCTCACGCACGGCATTGGTATCCGTTCCCGGAGGCAGGGAGTCATTCAGATGCTGAGTTGCCCCGACAATATCACAATGCTCATTCAACCAAAGCGTGCGTAAAAAATCTTCATCAGCAACGCTTTGACTGGACTTTGAGGGCGTACGTTCACGATTGCCGGCAGAAAAATTGATGCCCATACTACCCTTTTCTTTTTTGCGAATTTTGACGCGATACAGCACTTGTTGAGCGTCTGCCGTATCAAGGTACATTCGCGTACCGACTCCATATCGAGACTTCAGCGTATCCAGAAGCTCCGTGTCCACGCTCACTTCGGTCATTATTTCGACGGAATCCCGCACCAAACCTGATTTCGTAATTACACTATCGCTCACCGCCGTCAATCGCTCTTGAAACGTCGGCTCAAGCGGCTTAAAGACCCAATAATCACGTAAGAGAAAACACACCACCAGCGATAATGCGCCGAGGGCAAAGATAAGCGCATCAGTGCGTGGTTTACGACTAGGGAAAATGGGGTGAATCATGGTTTGTCGGCATGAAGTGAAATAAAGAAGTAACGCGTCACGGTCTTACCTACGCAATTTCAAAGAGCGAAGTTACAGAATTTTGCCCATTTGGGAAGATATTTTTCC
The DNA here is from genome assembly GCA_025363605.1 of Candidatus Kapaibacterium sp. Classification (GTDB taxonomy): domain Bacteria; phylum Bacteroidota; class Ignavibacteria; order Kapaibacteriales; family UBA4661; genus PH2015. Next base: position 37,540 of record JANYDO010000158.1, on the reverse strand, counting down.
TCATCTCCCTCACTAACTAAATGCGACCGAAACATTGCGCTCTATCCTGCAAAATAAATCCATAGTGGAATCAGCGCCAGCATACCCGGCACAAGCACGGCATACACATACCCTGCGATGCGTACCGCACGAGCTGAACGCGACGACTGCAAGCCAAAGGTCTGAAGGGCGCTCTGCACGCCATGCGCAAGGTGAATTCCGAGCAGAATCATTGCCACGACATAAAACGCTACGTACCAAGGATTGCTGAACGCAAGCCGCGTATCGGCATATAAATCCAGATGGCTTGTGTGTAAGACTTTGTGCGGCACGAAAAATCGTCCCAGATGCACCGTGAGGAAAATAAACGTAATGCTCCCCGAAAATAACATCGCCCGCGAGAACCACGACTTTGCGGAGCGGCGCTGCACGGCGTAGCGGGCGGGACGTGCCTGACGGTTATTGAACTGCACCAGCAACGCCGATGCGATATGCAGAGCGAAACCAAGAAACAAGCTGATTTCCAGAACGCGAATAATGATATTTGTTCCCATGAATGCTGCATACGCAAGGTATGGCGCGGGGTCAGGGTTGAGCAGAAGAAGATTACTAACGGCGTGTTCCAAGAGAAATCCCACGAGCGAAATTCCCGTTAGCGCAACGGTGAATTTTTTGCCAATACTGCTCGTCAGAAAGATACTCGGCGAAAGAGTTGATGCGGTATTCATATCGTTTTGGAGAAAGTGAAAAAATGTATCTTACCACCACTTGTAAGCAGGCGGAATTCTAATTTCATACACAGCACCTGAAAATACAAGCAAAATCAGCACCGTGATAACAACTCCTATTCCAACAATCGCCAATGCTTGTGTTTGTGCGCGTTGTGGGCTTGTGCGAGGCAGCATTTTTTGATAATGAATACTGGCTACGTGCGTAAAGACCGACACAACCGACAAACCATAATACACCACATAAAAGAGCCACACAGGGCTAAAAAGCACAGCAGAAGCAAAGTAAAAATTTGTGTCAACGTGAAAAAAGTAGCGCCCCATCATCACGGCAAACACGTGAGCGACAAGAAAAAATGCTAAATACCCGCCGGAAGCCACTTGCGCCCGCTCTGCAAGCGGCAGACCACGCCATCCCTTGCGCCTAACGAGCATAATGCCACTCGGCACTTGCACCATAATCGCAAGCAGCAGCAACGCCTCGCCAAGAGGATTGCGATAGATAAGGCGAAAAGCATCCATAACTTTGATATGCTGCGCAATCGAAACCAGCGCAAAAAGGTGATTGATAAGGTGCAAACCAATAAACACTGCAAGCGTCAGCCCTGCAAAACGGTGAAGTTGGCGAAGGCGGTCAACACTTATTTTGTTCGACGCAGCACCCTGAGCGTGTTTTGTACGCTGTACGGGAGAATCAAGCAAGGAATTCATATATTCGTAAAAAAGTGAAATAAATCGTTGATAGAAGTAAGACCACCATGAGCACGATTTGTGACAAGACACTCAAAAAAAATTTCGTAACAACTTTTCCTGCTCCGCCGTACACAAGCCACAAACCGCTTCATTGCTTCTCTTCACGGCTTTTCAACTTTATCAATTCCGAGCGAATATGATTTCTCCCTTTCTCAGTCAAAAATTTCGATTTTGGGCATTTGTTTCGATGCTGCTCTTGGTATTTGTACATGGCTACAACCTGACAGACCGCTATTTGGAGCCGTTTTCACACGTTGCCGACAAACTCACCGTTACCAGCTTTTTCGAGTATTTCACGGCAAACGGCATTTTTCGGTTTCGTATTCCGATGCTTTTTGCGATTTCGGGATATTTGTTTGCATTGGGCGACACAAAACCACACGGAGAGCGCATGAAAGGTCGTGTGCGAACACTTTTGCTTCCGTATCTGCTCTGGAGCGCGCTGGGTTTGCTGATGACATGGGGTTTGGAAGAGTGGTCGCTTTCGGTTGAATCCGTGCGGGCAGCGCAACTCAGCCAACCCATTGCTGAATACAAGTGGCAGGATACGCTTTTGCGCTGGGTGCTTTCGCCCCTGCCATTTCAGTTGTGGTTTATTCGCGTGCTGTTTGTCTATAATGCCGCTTACCCACTGCTTTTGCGGGCTGTTGAGCGAGTGCCGAAAGTATGGTTTGGTTTTATCGTGAGCGTTTGGCTTTTGCTGCCGATACATCTTGGTTTTGCCGAACCGGAAGGATTACTTTTTTTCACGGTGGGAATATGGCTACAAAAGACAAATTTCAATCTGGACACCCCGCCTTCATGGTTGAAGCTCCCCTCCGTAGCAACCGCATGGATGCTGCTTGCTGCCGCGAAAACCATTATCGCCTTTTACGCCCAACCCTCTCCGCCAGTATTCATCGGGCTACTTGTGCTGCATCGCGTCGTCGAAGGCTTGGGGATTGGCGTGGCGTGGTTTGGCATGGATGCCCTTGTGCGGTGGTGCATGGCGCGGCAGTGGTTTCGGTGGTCGTCGGCATTTTCGTTTATGATTTATGCACTCCATGTGCCGATGATTAATTATCTTTTGTACTCCGCATTCCAGATATGGAGCGCTCTGCCGATGTATCGCTTGACGTTGTATTTCGTGCTGCCACTCACGGTGATAGGTGTATGCGTGAGTTTTGGAGCGGTTTTGCGGCGATTTGCGCCGCCCGTCTATGGTGCGCTGACAGGAGGGCGAGGGCTGCAGTAATTTTTTGACACGGATTTGAAAAGGATTTCGCAGATTACACGGATTTTTTTTGGACGAAATGCCAACAGCTGAAAATACTTACCATTATCCGTGAAATCCGTGTCATCTCTTCAAATCCGTGTTAAAATTTTTAACCTTTAACACAAAAAACTCCTCCATCCGTCTTTATCCGTCCTCATTCGTTACATCTGTGTCCCCAAAATCACAATCTGATCATCAAACTCTTGAGTTTATCGGGATTGCGCACGGAATACATTTCGGTAATACCATTCTCATCGGCTTCCATCGTGAGTGCTGCGAGAACTTCACCCGTTTCATTATGCAAAGAAACCGCGCCCAAACGCCCGTTAATCCAGTATGGAAGCCACGTAGAAGGCTCGTTTTTTGCTGCCCATTCAGCAATATTTCGCAGGGCGAGAATATTTTTCTCACGCCCATGCACAGGAATACGCGAGGCAACGACTTTACCGCCACCGTCGGAGTACATCACTACGTCTTCTTTAAGCAGGCTGCGAAGATCGTCATATCTACCTTCTTGTGCAGCAAGCGCAAATGCCTGAAAAAATTCGGCATGGCGCTGCGGCGTGGCGGAAAAGCGCTTTTTGCCGGATTCGAGTTTGGTGCGAGCGCGTTCCATGAGTTTTCGCGCGTGAGCTTCGGTAATATCCAGCATCTCTGCCGTTGCTGAGTAGGGTTCGTCAAAAAGTTCTGCCAGTACGTACACAGCTCGCTCAAGCGGCGTGAGCGCTTCCATCAGTCGTAGAAGCCCTATGCTCACTGCCTTTGGCGTATCAAAATCCTGCACCCGTGCTTCCGCTCCGGCATCGGGCAAAGCATCCGTCAGTGAGGTAACAAGCGGCTCCGGCAGCCATACGCCCCAATACGACTCCGCAATTTCGCGCTGCATCGCTTCTTTGCGCGTCAGCGCACGATTTACGACCGATTTTCCGCAATATGCCCGCACGTTCTGTATCTCGGCGTGGTCACGCTCGGTTTTTTCCCAGACCCTCGTAATAACATCTTGCACAACGTCTTCGGCTTCTGCTCGTGCGCCCAAGATGTTGTATGCCAGATGAAACAAGTACGGACGGTACTCGTGCAATGCTACGTTGTGATTAACCGCGTCCTTCATGTTCGTTCTCTATTGTTGTTCGCTATTCACACAGATTCGCTATTCATGCTATTCATACAGGTTTGTGGTGTCCGCGTTGGCAAATTCCACAAGGAAATCTGTCAAATATGCAATAACAGCATCCAGAAACGCTTTCCCTTTCTCCTGCGTAGCTTTGTAAGGGCTTCCAACGCCTGTATCGGCAGAAATTTTCGTCCACGGACGAGGTGACCACACTTTGCCCTCGCGCATAGCTTTTATGCGGTTTGTGCGCTGCTTGCCGTCGCCCGCTTCACTCAAGGGGCGCACAAGATTCGGCGCAATGTGCAGCATCACACTCGTTTCCAGTTCGTCGGCATGGTCGCCGTTTTCTTCAAAAAATTTCGCGCGGTCGGCGCATTGATACCAGTTTGCCGTGCAAAGAAACACGCGGGTTCTAGCCTGCAATTCTCGTATCATTTGACGGAAATCATTGCCGCCGTGACCGTTCAGAATCAGCAACTTGTCAATCCCTTGCACTTCCAAAGAATGCACAATATCCGCCAGCAATACCGCTTGTGTGCTGGGGTTCATGTTGATACAGAGCTTAATGTCAAGTTGCCCTGTCTGCACACCAAAAGGAATACACGGCAGCACAACGACCTTTGCGCCTCGACCGAAAGCAGTTTTTGCTGCTTCAGCCGCAACATAATCCGCTTGTATGCAATCGGTGGCGTAAGGCAGGTGGTAATTGTGCGCTTCGGTAGCGCCCCACGGCAGCACAGCGACGGTGTAATCAGTGTTCTGCACCGTTTTCCACGTCGCAGAGGCAAGGAGGTGAGACATAATCGGAGGGAAATGAATGAGAAATTACGAATGAGAAATTACGAAGCGGAAGCAAGCATCATCAAGCGTAGTATGGAAGAGGGTTTGAGGCATTCAGCAGCACCAACCGCGATGGTGTGTGCGTCCGCTCGTTTTTGTTTGCCATGCGAAAGAGAATAAGCGCCCAGAGATGTTCGTAGGGCAGAACTTCCAGCGTTTGCGCCTTCACGAGGTCAAATTTTCGTGCCGAAGCGAGCCAGTCACAGTATTTGCGGGTCTTGCGGATAGTTTCGGTTAGTTCAAAATTACACATCACCGCGTAATTCACCATGCGCAAGAAGCATTGCAAACGATAATTCATCGCGTCTTTGCGCAAGTATTTGTCGTGATACGGAAGTAATTCGGCATTGACGGCACGAATACCATCAAAATCGCCATCGTCTAAGAGAAAAAACACCTGCGCCAAAAGCCATGCACAGTTCATAAACGCTGCATCGTTCGCAAATGATGGGCGCTCGGCAAGCATTTTATTCACCGAAAATCGCGGCTTGAAGAGCGTCGGACGCTGCGGCATATCGGCTTTGAGAATGAACCGCGCATAGAGTTCATACACTCTCCAGCGAGTAGAATGATTGTCTGCAAAGCGTGTGAAGGCTTGTGTTTGATACACCTGTTCCAGCATTCCCGACGTTGCCTCGTAGTTCTGACTCTGCATAGCGGTCGCAAAATAATACTCAAATGTAGTGAGTATTTCGGGCATTTCCGGCAGCGTCTCTTTCGCTAGGCGCTCTATGGCTTGCTTGCAGCGCTCAAAGTCCCGTGCGGCAAGTGTATATGGCAGTGCTTCGGCAGCAAAAGCGTTTTGTTCCTCGTTCTCTAGCCCGTGCGGGTACTCTGCACACAGGCGTTGGGCATTTTCCAGCGTAGAGAGAACGCTTGGGTACGACTGACGAGCTTCGGCAAGATATTGGGCGGCTTTACTAGCGAGTGCAGTGAGAACGTAGGTAGGATGTTGCTTTTGGAGGCGCTCTATCTCCGCGAGGGCAGTTTGGCAGAGATTCTCATGTTCGCTCCCAAGCAAGGTTTCACGCGCCTTAAAGACTTCAATTTCAGCAAGCAGCGTTTCTGCTTGAATTTCCGATGTCTGGCGCTGAAGAGCGCTTTGGAGCAAAGCATCATACTTTTTCAGTAAGACCATCGAACCCTGCTGCGCCTGAAATGTGCGGATAGAGCGATAGGCAAAGATGCAAACATCGCTCCAACCGAGTATTTCTGCTTCTTCTGCGAGTTTTTCGAGACGCTGCACGGCGGTTTCATGCGCTCCGACGCGCCAGAGCATCCACACGATAATCTGCTCCTTCCATGCGGCATATCGGCGGGCAGTACGGTGCGAAAAGCGCTCGGTGGAAAGGAAAAAGAAACCGCTTTCTATGCGGTCTTTCAGGCGGGACTTCAGTGTGAAATAGCGTGTAGTGGTCTTGGAATCTCGTGCGCCAAAGAGGTCATCCGCGACATCTTCTTCGTTTTCGTGATTGCCCTTGCGAATAATCTCGAAGAGTTTGTCATAGTCGCCGGCGACTGTCTTACGCGGATAATAAATTGCTTCGTATTTTGCCGGATGCAACGTCAATACGCGCACTAAATCCTGAAATGAACGAAGCATAAAGCGTAAAAATTACAGTAAAAAGAAAACTATTTTTTGCAATAATGAAAAATATAGAAGCCAAGAATACTATCTTGAAGGGCGATACTTTATTTCCAAATATTCCAGACAAAATAGCCCACACCAATAGCACCGGCAAGGATAGCAGCAATTTGTACGTTATAGACACGATTCAGTGTGCGGAGCGCTTCGACCAAATGATCCATATCGCGTGTCTGCGTGGTCGTAATTTTGCGAAAAGCCTGTGCAGCATAGATAGCAAGTGAGCCAAAGGCAATAGCCAATCCCGCAATTAGCATTGCCAACAGGTTTCCGGTGCGAGCAAACATCATCAGGAGAACTCCCACACCAATAAGGAAACAAACAGCACCGATAATGGTTAAGCGCAGCGCCAAACCAGCGATAATAGCATTTTGCTCCGTATCGAATTCATAGCGTTGTCGTACCATAGTATTGCCTCACTTTTTTGATATTTTTTGTAATAAAAAATGCAAGAATTTCGTTATCAAGATTACAAAAACTTGCTTACATACACAAGTTTTTTTGCAACGATATATTTACTTAGATTAACTTACGCAAGAGGCAAGCGATTATCAAGAACTTTCGGAAAATTTCGTGCTGCGGTGTTATTTCGCACTTTCGTATTTTTGTGTTCACGATTTTTTTGGACACGGATAAACACGAATACAACAGATTTTTTACGGATTCAGATTTCAAGCATCATGCAGAACATAACGCTTCCTTATCGCATTTTACTCTATTACAAATATATCGCCATTCCCGATTTTGAAAGTTTTGCCGATGAGCATCTCGCTTTCTGCGAATCGCTGGGACTGAAAGGGCGCATCGTTGTTGCGCCGGAAGGCATCAATGGCACGGTGTCGGGTACGCCGGAGCAGACGAACGCTTATATCCGCGAGATGCGCACCGATTCACGATTTGAAGACCTCTGGTTCAAAATTGATGAAGCTGACGAAAATGCGTTCAAAAAAATGTACGTCCGCGCCAAACACGAAATCGTCACGTGGCGATTCGACACTGAGATTGACCCTAATGAAATCACGGGAAAGCACCTTTCGCCCGAAGAATTTCGCCGCTCTATGCTGGAGGAAGATGTCATTATTCTGGACGGGCGCAACGGCTACGAATATGATTTGGGACACTTCGAGGGCGCTATCCGTCCCGATGTGGATTCGTCGCGCGAGTTTCCCGAATGGATTCGGGAACATTTAGGTGAATACAAAAACAAAAAAATCCTGACCTATTGCACCGGCGGTATTCGCTGCGAGAAACTGAGCGGCTTCCTGCTCAAGGAAGGTTTTACGGACGTGGCGCAGTTAAACGGCGGCATTGTGAGCTACGCCAAAGATCCCGTTGTACGCGGAAAGGGCTTTGAGGGACGCTGCTACGTCTTCGATGAACGCATTTCCGTGCCTGTTGACCAAGACGACGATTTCCGCGTGGTGTACTGCGCCACCTGCGGCAAGCCTGCGGATAATCGGTTTCACTGCTCGTGGCAGCCGGAGTGCGGGTTTGTGGAGCAAACAATATAAAATTATCGCACTTGAATTCAAGCAATAGAATTATCTCATTACGGTCAATAACCGTGTACACCGCATACCGCCTAATTCTAGTTCAACAATGTACGAACCGCTTGCCCAAAGGCGAACGTCGAAAATAACTTCTACTTCCTGAAGCGATGTTTCGACAGCGCGGCTCTCTATCAGGCTACCACGCATATCGCTCACAAGCACCGAGAGTGGTAAATTTCGCTTACTCTTCGGCAAAGCAGACACATTCACAATCACAGCCGCCTGTATCGAAGCCGGATTAGGACAAATAGGGCTTACATCCAAGACCGAACTTGATAGCTCTCGCCGCCATGCCGTAGCAAACGCCCCGCGAATAAGCGGCAATTGCTCCACAGCGTGTGGCAAGGCTGAAGGTGATATTTCGTCAGGCTTTGCACCGAGCCACTGTGCCAACAGTGACGCATATATTTGCCTGAAGTCATATTGCCAACGGATATTCCCGTCAGCATCAGTGTTTGAGCAATCAGGGTCGCTGCCGATAATGCCAGCATTGACGCGCTCTCCCACAAGAAAAAGGCATGAAGCCGCGCCGTGATCAGTACCACTATGCGTCGTTTCGAGCCTTCTGCCAAATTCGCTTATTGTCAGCACTACAACACGCTTGGCTACGCCAAACGCCTCAAGGTCTCGCTGGAAAGCATAGATTGCATCGCCCAAATCGCGGAGCATTTGGGCTTGGTCAGCAAGTTGGTTGTGGTGGAAATCCCACAGCGCGGTGTTTACCAGATACAAACGGGTTTTCATACCGCCGGCAATCAGTCGTGCCACACGCGCAAGATGGCTCGACCACTCATGCTTGGGATATTCCACGCGATTGCGGGCTTCCTTCTCCCAAACACGTGCAATTTCTGTCAAAAACACATTCGATTGCCGCAGCGATTCCCGCACAAATTCTACTTCGCGGGCAGCTTTGCCGTAAGGCGCGGACGTGGCAGTAGGCGGCTGTGGAATAAATGACGCATCGTTCACATTCACCCCCAGCGTCGTGTTATTGCGCCCCGCAAGCGTCCGGCTTAGACTACGCCCCATTTCGAGAGCAAACGGTGCTTCGGGCAGAATACGAGGATAATCGGGATACCGCGCCTCCAAAAAACGTCCAAGCCAGCCGGACTGCTCATATACACTTGGATCGCTGGCAGTGAGCCAAATTTCATTGGAGCGGAAGTGCGATAAATCCTGTTCAGCATAGCCAACATTCTGCACAATCAGCACTTTATTCTCATCGTAGAGTGTTTTCAGCGAACCAAGTGCAGGATGCAAGCCCGCCGTAGAAGAATTGGGTAACTTTAATGCGTCTTCCGGCGTGATGCTGATGTCGTATTGCCTATCACGTCTGGCTTTGTAGTAGTTTTCATCGGTGTAGGGCACGACTGTATTGAGACCATCGTTGCCGCCAAAGAGCCGTACAATGACGAGAACCGTATTGTCTTGCTCCTTCGTATCGCCGCTGAGAAGCGAATGAGGCGACAGCGTGTGCGCAAATGCTTGTAATGACGGCAGACCCGGCAAACTAGCACCCGATGCAGCAAGCATTGTCAAAAAATTCCTTCGGGAAATACTCATAAACGCCTCCCATTGTGAATCATTGTGAATTACAGTAATTGAAATTTTGGCATCGAAACAAGTTGCGCAAGACATTTCCGCAAACGAGATTCAGGGTGTTGAGCGGCATCGTCCAAACTCCATTCATAATCAATTCCGCCGTCTAAAAGCGATTCTAGCAAAATAGCGGTTTCTCCTTCGTCCGGCGGAATGCTCCACAGCGCGGTTGCCATTGCAACAACTAATTCTTTCGGATGTGCTGCGCCAGAAAACTGCTTTGCGAAGCCGATGGGGTCAAACGTAAAACAGGGATAACCATCGTCGCGGAAAAGCATTGTGCCGTTCATTATCCGCGTGGCATATTTCAAGCGCACCGCCAAGGACGACGATGTTAGCCAGCCACGACCATCGCCCCACCCCGCAACGCTGGGCGGAAAGCACAGCCAATGCCCCAGCGACTCCATGCGGAGCAGCATATCGTTTTGATTCCACCGTTCAGCAAGAGTGCGGGTTTTCTGGAAATCCGGGACATCGGTAATGGCAAATGTGCGAAGCATTCCCACCAGCAATTCAATCCCATTTTTGGGCAAACATCCGATATTATCTTGCATGAAGAACTCTTCGCTTGTGAGTAATTCTCGCACAACAGGTTCAATTTCCCAATCTGAGGCAATGAATATTTTTGCCATTTGTGCAATAATGACTTCGCTTTCTGACGTGTCCTCTCCTTCAGCCGCAACAAACCAACGATAGAGTTTACGGCAGATGAAATGCGCCACAGCGCCAGCTCGCTCACGAAAAATAATCTCTACCACATCCAGCGCCTTCCATTTGCCTGTTTGCCCCAAAAATGTCTTGTCGCCACCATCCCAGTACCAAGGATAGAAGGCACTTTCAAGGCTTGCGTGGTGGTCATCTTGCCCCGGCTTAACTTTCCAACCCGTCAGTGACCGTGCGGCTTCGCGGACATCGTGTTGCGTATAGTTCGGAGCGCCCTTTCCATCCAGAATGCCCATTGTGTAAAGCTCCATCAGCTCCCGTGCATAGTTTTCGTTAATGGCAGCACCATGTTCGGTTTTTTGATTTTCCAAACCGTTCAAATACCACAGCATTGCTACGTCAACGGTTATATCTTTCACGAACTGCTTAAAATTACCCAACCCGTGGCGGCGCAAGAGTTGGTGCTGCGTCCACATCCATTCGGCGTGCTGCACAAAAGAAAACGAGGTCGTAAAATGTCCATGCCAAAAGAGCGTCATACGATCGCCAAGCGAGATAGGCGCTTCGACCATCGTTTGCATCCACCACTGATTAAAGCCTGTTCTGCGCCCCATCACATCCCAAAACCATGCGTCGTAAACAGCACCCTCAGGGCGCGGAAACGTGTCCGGCTCTTTACCCACCCAGTCCGTAATAAATCCCAATGGCGGCGAATACGGCGTAAACAGGCGTTCAATAGTCTTTGCAAAACCCTCGTGCACAGCTCGCTCTATCTCACTTGGCTTTACACCAATGGCAGTGCGGCGCAGTAAATGGGCGGCTTTTTCTGCATTCCAAGGGTTTGCAGGTGTAGGTATGTATGGTTTCATGGCATAGGAAAAAGTGATAGACCTTCATGAGATGATTATTCAGCAGTCAGAATATACGTTTTGCCATTTGGCAGAACTGTGAACCTCCACGATGCAGCGCGGCATGGGACAAGCGTTTGTGCGGCATTGGGATTATCTTGGGGAAAAGCCCGTAGCTTCTTGCCCTGCCATGCAAGCAGAGGCGTAACGACGACAGTGAGAGGTACGTCGTACACGTCATCAGGTAAGCCATCCTCAAGCCTGACTAATACTTGCTCCAAACGACCATTTGTATCACGACGACATTCTAGTGTCATCTTAGCCACTTCACGCTCTCGTGTGTAAAGCGTTACGTCACGCATCCGCGCGAACCAGCAATCATGCGCCCTTACGGCAGTAATATCCGTGAGGAAATCGTGCATTTCGTAGCTATTTTCTTCATCATTGCGCCCGATTGCGTGATAGGTGAGAATCAGCCATGAACCACGCCGCACATTTTCGCTCAGAAACGGCTTCAATTCTTCAGTATCGTGCGTAATTGTTGTCCCTTTTTGCAATAATGGACTATGAGCTTGAAATGCTCGACTAAACATCGTAAGCGTAGGAAGCCTGTACCAATCAATCGTTGCACCACCTTCTGCAAGAATATAGGGGCTTTCCAGTGGAGCAAACATTCGGGCAGCCAAGAACCCCGCGTCTTCGGCGGCTTTTCGCGTACTGGGATTGTACCCATAACCGCCCGGATAGGCATACAAAAGTGGCTTCATGCCCAGCGAGCGCATAGAATCTTGACATTGACGAAAATTTGCAAGCGCTTCGACATAGCTCATTGCATCAGTATTGACGTGCAAATGACCATGCGCAAAAAATGAGATGCCAAGACGCTGCAAGGTGTCGGCAGCGCACCGTTGCTGACGTACTTCGTAGATATAGCTGGAAGTATAATCGAAATCTGCGGGCAAAACAGAATCAGCGATAACACGGCGTAACCACATTTCACCAACGTCAGCATAGCCCCAAGCGTGGTCGAACGTCATAGAAACGGCGGAGGGTCGGTCGGATTGCCATTTTGCAATGGAAATGCTACAAGAATCTTGCTCAGAGGGAATGACCAAACCGCCCGATGAGACACAAGCAGAAAGCAAAAACGTCGTCAGGGCAAAACAAGTATTGCAAACTCGACCGATGATTGGCATGGTACTCCCGATACAGTTATGGACACAAAAATAAAATGAAGATATTGTTCAAGACCTATTATGGAGTAGTAATGGGTACAAAGTTAGAAACAATTTGTATGCAGCACAAGTGACCAAAAGTCATATTTTGCGAAAACAAGGATTTATCGTATTTTCAAAACGTTGGTGTTGTTCATTGCGGAGAAAGAGGGCAAAGCCTTATTCTACCTTGTTGATATTGTGTGTATTGCTGACACCAAACGCTATTAGGCAAACAAATCATTACATTCCCCACGCGTCACTTTTAGCAATGTCTATGAGCTTACCAGTTGCACTTATTACCGGCGCATCCACCGGCATCGGCTTGGAATCTGCTCTTGCGCTTGCCTCGCACGGCTACCGCGTCTATGCTGGCATTCGGAATATGAATAATGCCGCAAAAATACTCACTCTTGCGGATGAACGTGGCTGCAAGGAAAATGTTCGCCCCGTCAAAATGGATGTTCTGAACGTCAACGAGACGACACTGGCGATACAGCGCATGATGACCGAAGAATCTCGCATTGATGTCCTCATCAATAACGCGGGGCAAGGAATGGTGCGCAGTTTTGAGCAGGCATCCATGAAGGAAATCCACGACCTCTTTGACCTCAATTTCATGGGCAATATCCGCACCTTGCGGCAAGTCGTACCGATAATGCGCGAACAGGGCGGCGGGCGCATCATTGCGGTTTCGTCCGTGGGCGGTCTGGTCGGGCAACCGATGAATGAGATTTATTGTGCGTCAAAATTTGCCATCGAAGGCTTGTACGAAAGCATGGCGACATACTTCAAACCCTACTTCAATATTGACATTACCATTATCGAACCGGGCGCTGTGGCAACGGAGTTTGTCAATACCGTGATGAAAAATGTCCAAGCCACAGGCGGCTTCAAAGATGATGCCTACAAGCCTGTGCTGGACGATTACCTGCGCACCCGCCAAGAACGAACCTCTTCGGGAGCATCGCAAACGCAAACACCCGCCGACATTGCAGAGGTGATTCTGCGCTGCGTCCAAGACCCCGCACCGCCCTTACGCACACGTACCTCCGACGGCGGCGAAAAATTCTGCGCACTCAAAACCTCCGCCGACCCCGACGGAACAACGTTGCAACAACAAATACGCTCACTCATGCTTGACAAGTAATCACGATTGAGGTTCAATCTTTGTAACTAGCGACCAATGCCAAAATTTGCTTGACTTTATCATAGAAATCAGGTCTTGATTTGGTAACGCGGACTGTAAGGACTGGCGAGGACTGTAAGGACTCTATCAACCATTGGAAAACAAGATAAAGTCCTGACCAGTCCTCAAAAGTCATCCAAATCCGCGCTCCCTGCTACAATAACCTAAATAATTGCCAATCTTTTTCAAACGATATTACCAATGTCTCATCTTATCACGTTCTCCTCTCTCGACGAGGCTCTTCGCCGCATTGAAGACTTTGCCAAAGGCGGCATTGAGCCGAAATCAGGCGCTTGGTCGCTCTACAAGACGCTTTCACACGGAGCGCAAAGCATTGAGTTTTCACTCACGGGCTATCCGGCGCATAAATCCTCGCTATTCAAAGGTACTGCGGGAAAACTGGCATTGCATATTTTCCTTGCACGAGGCGCAATGTCGCACGACATCACTATGCCCATTCCCGATGCTCCTGCCATTACCGAAGGAGGCGAAGCAATGCAAGGCTTTCTGCGCCTCCAAGAAGCCGTTCAGAAATTTTGGCATCACAACGGCGACTTCAAAGACCACTTCGCCTACGGTAAACTCACGAAGGCGCAATACGACAAAATTCAAGCACTCCACCTCGCCAATCACCTTTCCGAAGGCTTCAGACTATGAGTAATCATGCGCCGTTGGAGGATGCTCAGCACGATGTATCGCAGGACAGCACAGCACCTGTTTTTTCATCGTGGCAAGCGTGGTATGGATTGGTGCTGGGCGTATTTGCTGCACTGGTGGGGCTAATGTACTGGTTTTCTCACGCTTTTGCGTCTTAAAACATTTTCTTGAGTAAAGGATTTCATGCAACTTCTCGACTGGATTGTTCTCGCTTCCGCACTTTCGTTTGTTGTTCTCTGGAGTATTCGCAAAAGCCGCCTTGCCTCGAAAGGCGCAACCATGCACGACTTCGTGCTGTCGGGACGCGAAGCAAAATGGTACACCGTCGCTATTTCGGTCATGGCGACTCAAGCAAGTGCCATCACCTTCATTTCCCTGCCCGGTCAGGCATACATGGACGGTATGCGCTTTGTGCAGTCGTACTTGGGTTTGCCGCTTGCTATGGTGCTGCTTTGCGTGGTCGCAATTCCGATGTACCACCGCCTGAATGTACTGACGGCGTACGAATTTCTCGAAAAGCGCTTCGACCTCAAAACCCGCACCCTTGCTGCATCGCTCTTCCTCGTGCAGCGCAGTCTTGCCGCCGCCATTTCCATTTATGCCCCGTCCATCGTGCTTTCCATCATCATGGGCTGGCACGTGAGCTATGTGATTTTTGTCATCGGAATACTGGTCGTCCTCTACACCACCTCCGGCGGAACACGCGCCGTTAGCTGGGCGCAGTCGTACCAAATGGCAATCATCACGCTTGGCATGGTCTCGGTGGGTTTTCTCGTCGTCTGGTCGCTGCCGCACGATATTTCTTTTTCCGATGCTCTGCACGTAGCAGCCTTTTCGGGTAAATTCAACGCCGTAGATTTTACATTTGACCTCAATAACAAATACACATTCTGGTCGGGCTTACTGGGTGGCTTATTCTTACAACTGTCGTATTTCGGCACCGACCAATCGCAAGTGCAGCGCTACTTGAGCGGGGAATCCGTCACGCAAAGCCGATTGGGACTGCTCTTCAACGGCATGATGAAAATTCCAATGCAGTTCGGGATTCTCTTTATCGGCGCAATGATGTTCGTGTTTTATCAATTCAGTACACCGCCAATCTTTTTCAATCAAAGCGAAACGGCAAAACTCGCCGGAACACGCTACGAAGCGGAGTACAAGCACCTTTCCGGTGAGTATGAGCAAGAATCCGCGAAACGCGCGAAGGCATTACGCACATACACGCAAGCCGTCCGCACGGGCGACAACGCAAGCAAAGAAGCGGCTTCGGCACATCTTGAGGCAAGCGCACAAACGCTTACAACGCTCAAAAGCAAGGTGCGCGTGCTCTTGGAGAAAAACGACCCGAAAGCAGTTACCAACGACACGAACTATATTTTTCTCACCTTTGTCATCAATCACCTGCCCGTAGGCTTAGTGGGCTTGCTTATTGCGGTTGTATTTTCTGCTTCGATGTCTTCGGCTGCATCAGAAATCAATGCGCTTGCCTCGACGACGGTGATAGATATTTACAAACGAATTTTTCAAGGTTCGCTCACCGAAGCCCGTTCTGTCTGGGTGACGCGGCTCGCAACGGTCGCATGGGGCGCAATCATCGTCGGTTTTGCGCAGTTCATGGGCAGCTTGGGTTCGCTCATCGAAGCGGTGAACAAGGTGGGTTCGCTCTTTTACGGTGCGATATTGGGAATTTTTCTCGCCGCATTTTATCTCAAGCGCACAAGCGGCACAGCGGTCTTTGTAGCGGCACTCATAACCGAAGCGGTGATTTTTTGCCTCAACACGTTCACGGAAATTGGCTTTTTGTGGTACAATCTCATCGGCTGTGTGCTTGTGTTGGCGCTGGCGCTGGCGGTTTCACCGTTGTTTCCCTTTGTACCCCAAAACGAACAAAGCCCCGCAGAAAAATAGCTGCGAGGCTTTGGCTTCCATCTTTTGTGCGAACGCGCGTTCGCACAAAAGATGGAAGCCAAAGCCTCGCAGCTATTTTTCTGCGGGGCTTTGTTCGTTTTGGGGTACAAAGGGAAACAACGGTGAAACCGCCAGCGCCAGCGCCAACACAAGCACACAGCCGATGAGATTGTACCACAAAAAGCCAATTTCCGTGAACGTGTTGAGGCAAAAAATCACCGCTTCGGTTATGAGTGCCGCTACAAAGACCGCTGTGCCGCTTGTGCGCTTGAGATAAAATGCGGCGAGAAAAATTCCCAATATCGCACCGTAAAAGAGCGAACCCACCTTGTTCACCGCTTCGATGAGCGAACCCAAGCTGCCCATGAACTGCGCAAAACCGACGATGATTGCGCCCCATGCGACCGTTGCGAGCCGCGTCACCCAGACAGAACGGGCTTCGGTGAGCGAACCTTGAAAAATTCGTTTGTAAATATCTATCACCGTCGTCGAGGCAAGCGCATTGATTTCTGATGCAGCCGAAGACATCGAAGCAGAAAATACAACCGCAATAAGCAAGCCCACTAAGCCTACGGGCAGGTGATTGATGACAAAGGTGAGAAAAATATAGTTCGTGTCGTTGGTAACTGCTTTCGGGTCGTTTTTCTCCAAGAGCACGCGCACCTTGCTTTTGAGCGTTGTAAGCGTTTGTGCGCTTGCCTCAAGATGTGCCGAAGCCGCTTCTTTGCTTGCGTTGTCGCCCGTGCGGACGGCTTGCGTGTATGTGCGTAATGCCTTCGCGCGTTTCGCGGATTCTTGCTCATACTCACCGGAAAGGTGCTTGTACTCCGCTTCGTAGCGTGTTCCGGCGAGTTTTGCCGTTTCGCTTTGATTGAAAAAGATTGGCGGTGTACTGAATTGATAAAACACGAACATCATTGCGCCGATAAAGAGAATCCCGAACTGCATTGGAATTTTCATCATGCCGTTGAAGAGCAGTCCCAATCGGCTTTGCGTGACGGATTCCCCGCTCAAGTAGCGCTGCACTTGCGATTGGTCGGTGCCGAAATACGACAGTTGTAAGAATAAGCCACCCAGTAAGCCCGACCAGAATGTGTATTTGTTATTGAGGTCAAATGTAAAATCTACGGCGTTGAATTTACCCGAAAAGGCTGCTACGTGCAGAGCATCGGAAAAAGAAATATCGTGCGGCAGCGACCAGACGACGAGAAAACCCACCGAGACCATGCCAAGCGTGATGATTGCCATTTGGTACGACTGCGCCCAGCTAACGGCGCGTGTTCCGCCGGAGGTGGTGTAGAGGACGACCAGTATTCCGATGACAAAAATCACATAGCTCACGTGCCAGCCCATGATGATGGAAAGCACGATGGACGGGGCATAAATGGAAATGGCGGCGGCAAGACTGCGCTGCACGAGGAAGAGCGATGCAGCAAGGGTGCGGGTTTTGAGGTCGAAGCGCTTTTCGAGAAATTCGTACGCCGTCAGTACATTCAGGCGGTGGTACATCGGAATTGCGACCACGCAAAGCAGCACCATAGCAAGCGGCAAACCCAAGTACGACTGCACAAAGCGCATACCGTCCATGTATGCCTGACCGGGCAGGGAAATGAAGGTGATGGCACTTGCTTGAGTCGCCATGACCGAAATAGCGACGGTGTACCATTTTGCTTCGCGTCCCGACAGCACGAAGTCGTGCATGGTTGCGCCTTTCGAGGCAAGGCGGCTTTTGCGAATACTCCAGAGAACAACAAACGAAAGTGCGGAAGCGAGAACAATCCAGTCGAGAAGTTGCATGAAATCCTTTACTCAAGAAAATGTTTTAAGACGCAAAAGCGTGAGAAAACCAGTACATTAGCCCCACCAGTGCAGCAAATACGCCCAGCACCAATCCATACCACGCTTGCCACGATGAAAAAACAGGTGCTGTGCTGTCCTGCGATACATCGTGCTGAGCATCCTCCAACGGCGCATGATTACTCATAGTCTGAAGCCTTCGGAAAGGTGATTGGCGAGGTGGAGTGCTTGAATTTTGTCGTATTGCGCCTTCGTGAGTTTACCGTAGGCGAAGTGGTCTTTGAAGTCGCCGTTGTGATGCCAAAATTTCTGAACGGCTTCTTGGAGGCGCAGAAAGCCTTGCATTGCTTCGCCTCCTTCGGTAATGGCAGGAGCATCGGGAATGGGCATAGTGATGTCGTGCGACATTGCGCCTCGTGCAAGGAAAATATGCAATGCCAGTTTTCCCGCAGTACCTTTGAATAGCGAGGATTTATGCGCCGGATAGCCCGTGAGTGAAAACTCAATGCTTTGCGCTCCGTGTGAAAGCGTCTTGTAGAGCGACCAAGCGCCTGATTTCGGCTCAATGCCGCCTTTGGCAAAGTCTTCAATGCGGCGAAGAGCCTCGTCGAGAGAGGAGAACGTGATAAGATGAGACATTGGTAATATCGTTTGAAAAAGATTGGCAATTATTTAGGTTATTGTAGCAGGGAGCGCGGATTTGGATGACTTTTGAGGACTGGTCAGGACTTTATCTTGTTTTCCAATGGTTGATAGAGTCCTTACAGTCCTCGCCAGTCCTTACAGTCCGCGTTACCAAATCAAGACCTGATTTCTATGATAAAGTCAAGCAAATTTTGGCATTGGTCGCTAGTTACAAAGATTGAACCTCAATCGTGATTACTTGTCAAGCATGAGTGAGCGTATTTGTTGTTGCAACGTTGTTCCGTCGGGGTCGGCGGAGGTTTTGAGTGCGCAGAATTTTTCGCCGCCGTCGGAGGTACGTGTGCGTAAGGGCGGTGCGGGGTCTTGGACGCAGCGCAGAATCACCTCTGCAATGTCGGCGGGTGTTTGCGTTTGCGATGCTCCCGAAGAGGTTCGTTCTTGGCGGGTGCGCAGGTAATCGTCCAGCACAGGCTTGTAGGCATCATCTTTGAAGCCGCCTGTGGCTTGGACATTTTTCATCACGGTATTGACAAACTCCGTTGCCACAGCGCCCGGTTCGATAATGGTAATGTCAATATTGAAGTAGGGTTTGAAGTATGTCGCCATGCTTTCGTACAAGCCTTCGATGGCAAATTTTGACGCACAATAAATCTCATTCATCGGTTGCCCGACCAGACCGCCCACGGACGAAACCGCAATGATGCGCCCGCCGCCCTGTTCGCGCATTATCGGTACGACTTGCCGCAAGGTGCGGATATTGCCCATGAAATTGAGGTCAAAGAGGTCGTGGATTTCCTTCATGGATGCCTGCTCAAAACTGCGCACCATTCCTTGCCCCGCGTTATTGATGAGGACATCAATGCGAGATTCTTCGGTCATCATGCGCTGTATCGCCAGTGTCGTCTCGTTGACGTTCAGAACATCCATTTTGACGGGGCGAACATTTTCCTTGCAGCCACGTTCATCCGCAAGAGTGAGTATTTTTGCGGCATTATTCATATTCCGAATGCCAGCATAGACGCGGTAGCCGTGCGAGGCAAGCGCAAGAGCAGATTCCAAGCCGATGCCGGTGGATGCGCCGGTAATAAGTGCAACTGGTAAGCTCATAGACATTGCTAAAAGTGACGCGTGGGGAATGTAATGATTTGTTTGCCTAATAGCGTTTGGTGTCAGCAATACACACAATATCAACAAGGTAGAATAAGGCTTTGCCCTCTTTCTCCGCAATGAACAACACCAACGTTTTGAAAATACGATAAATCCTTGTTTTCGCAAAATATGACTTTTGGTCACTTGTGCTGCATACAAATTGTTTCTAACTTTGTACCCATTACTACTCCATAATAGGTCTTGAACAATATCTTCATTTTATTTTTGTGTCCATAACTGTATCGGGAGTACCATGCCAATCATCGGTCGAGTTTGCAATACTTGTTTTGCCCTGACGACGTTTTTGCTTTCTGCTTGTGTCTCATCGGGCGGTTTGGTCATTCCCTCTGAGCAAGATTCTTGTAGCATTTCCATTGCAAAATGGCAATCCGACCGACCCTCCGCCGTTTCTATGACGTTCGACCACGCTTGGGGCTATGCTGACGTTGGTGAAATGTGGTTACGCCGTGTTATCGCTGATTCTGTTTTGCCCGCAGATTTCGATTATACTTCCAGCTATATCTACGAAGTACGTCAGCAACGGTGCGCTGCCGACACCTTGCAGCGTCTTGGCATCTCATTTTTTGCGCATGGTCATTTGCACGTCAATACTGATGCAATGAGCTATGTCGAAGCGCTTGCAAATTTTCGTCAATGTCAAGATTCTATGCGCTCGCTGGGCATGAAGCCACTTTTGTATGCCTATCCGGGCGGTTATGGGTACAATCCCAGTACGCGAAAAGCCGCCGAAGACGCGGGGTTCTTGGCTGCCCGAATGTTTGCTCCACTGGAAAGCCCCTATATTCTTGCAGAAGGTGGTGCAACGATTGATTGGTACAGGCTTCCTACGCTTACGATGTTTAGTCGAGCATTTCAAGCTCATAGTCCATTATTGCAAAAAGGGACAACAATTACGCACGATACTGAAGAATTGAAGCCGTTTCTGAGCGAAAATGTGCGGCGTGGTTCATGGCTGATTCTCACCTATCACGCAATCGGGCGCAATGATGAAGAAAATAGCTACGAAATGCACGATTTCCTCACGGATATTACTGCCGTAAGGGCGCATGATTGCTGGTTCGCGCGGATGCGTGACGTAACGCTTTACACACGAGAGCGTGAAGTGGCTAAGATGACACTAGAATGTCGTCGTGATACAAATGGTCGTTTGGAGCAAGTATTAGTCAGGCTTGAGGATGGCTTACCTGATGACGTGTACGACGTACCTCTCACTGTCGTCGTTACGCCTCTGCTTGCATGGCAGGGCAAGAAGCTACGGGCTTTTCCCCAAGATAATCCCAATGCCGCACAAACGCTTGTCCCATGCCGCGCTGCATCGTGGAGGTTCACAGTTCTGCCAAATGGCAAAACGTATATTCTGACTGCTGAATAATCATCTCATGAAGGTCTATCACTTTTTCCTATGCCATGAAACCATACATACCTACACCTGCAAACCCTTGGAATGCAGAAAAAGCCGCCCATTTACTGCGCCGCACTGCCATTGGTGTAAAGCCAAGTGAGATAGAGCGAGCTGTGCACGAGGGTTTTGCAAAGACTATTGAACGCCTGTTTACGCCGTATTCGCCGCCATTGGGATTTATTACGGACTGGGTGGGTAAAGAGCCGGACACGTTTCCGCGCCCTGAGGGTGCTGTTTACGACGCATGGTTTTGGGATGTGATGGGGCGCAGAACAGGCTTTAATCAGTGGTGGATGCAAACGATGGTCGAAGCGCCTATCTCGCTTGGCGATCGTATGACGCTCTTTTGGCATGGACATTTTACGACCTCGTTTTCTTTTGTGCAGCACGCCGAATGGATGTGGACGCAGCACCAACTCTTGCGCCGCCACGGGTTGGGTAATTTTAAGCAGTTCGTGAAAGATATAACCGTTGACGTAGCAATGCTGTGGTATTTGAACGGTTTGGAAAATCAAAAAACCGAACATGGTGCTGCCATTAACGAAAACTATGCACGGGAGCTGATGGAGCTTTACACAATGGGCATTCTGGATGGAAAGGGCGCTCCGAACTATACGCAACACGATGTCCGCGAAGCCGCACGGTCACTGACGGGTTGGAAAGTTAAGCCGGGGCAAGATGACCACCACGCAAGCCTTGAAAGTGCCTTCTATCCTTGGTACTGGGATGGTGGCGACAAGACATTTTTGGGGCAAACAGGCAAATGGAAGGCGCTGGATGTGGTAGAGATTATTTTTCGTGAGCGAGCTGGCGCTGTGGCGCATTTCATCTGCCGTAAACTCTATCGTTGGTTTGTTGCGGCTGAAGGAGAGGACACGTCAGAAAGCGAAGTCATTATTGCACAAATGGCAAAAATATTCATTGCCTCAGATTGGGAAATTGAACCTGTTGTGCGAGAATTACTCACAAGCGAAGAGTTCTTCATGCAAGATAATATCGGATGTTTGCCCAAAAATGGGATTGAATTGCTGGTGGGAATGCTTCGCACATTTGCCATTACCGATGTCCCGGATTTCCAGAAAACCCGCACTCTTGCTGAACGGTGGAATCAAAACGATATGCTGCTCCGCATGGAGTCGCTGGGGCATTGGCTGTGCTTTCCGCCCAGCGTTGCGGGGTGGGGCGATGGTCGTGGCTGGCTAACATCGTCGTCCTTGGCGGTGCGCTTGAAATATGCCACGCGGATAATGAACGGCACAATGCTTTTCCGCGACGATGGTTATCCCTGTTTTACGTTTGACCCCATCGGCTTCGCAAAGCAGTTTTCTGGCGCAGCACATCCGAAAGAATTAGTTGTTGCAATGGCAACCGCGCTGTGGAGCATTCCGCCGGACGAAGGAGAAACCGCTATTTTGCTAGAATCGCTTTTAGACGGCGGAATTGATTATGAATGGAGTTTGGACGATGCCGCTCAACACCCTGAATCTCGTTTGCGGAAATGTCTTGCGCAACTTGTTTCGATGCCAAAATTTCAATTACTGTAATTCACAATGATTCACAATGGGAGGCGTTTATGAGTATTTCCCGAAGGAATTTTTTGACAATGCTTGCTGCATCGGGTGCTAGTTTGCCGGGTCTGCCGTCATTACAAGCATTTGCGCACACGCTGTCGCCTCATTCGCTTCTCAGCGGCGATACGAAGGAGCAAGACAATACGGTTCTCGTCATTGTACGGCTCTTTGGCGGCAACGATGGTCTCAATACAGTCGTGCCCTACACCGATGAAAACTACTACAAAGCCAGACGTGATAGGCAATACGACATCAGCATCACGCCGGAAGACGCATTAAAGTTACCCAATTCTTCTACGGCGGGCTTGCATCCTGCACTTGGTTCGCTGAAAACACTCTACGATGAGAATAAAGTGCTGATTGTGCAGAATGTTGGCTATGCTGAACAGGATTTATCGCACTTCCGCTCCAATGAAATTTGGCTCACTGCCAGCGATCCAAGTGTATATGAGCAGTCCGGCTGGCTTGGACGTTTTTTGGAGGCGCGGTATCCCGATTATCCTCGTATTCTGCCCGAAGCACCGTTTGCTCTCGAAATGGGGCGTAGTCTAAGCCGGACGCTTGCGGGGCGCAATAACACGACGCTGGGGGTGAATGTGAACGATGCGTCATTTATTCCACAGCCGCCTACTGCCACGTCCGCGCCTTACGGCAAAGCTGCCCGCGAAGTAGAATTTGTGCGGGAATCGCTGCGGCAATCGAATGTGTTTTTGACAGAAATTGCACGTGTTTGGGAGAAGGAAGCCCGCAATCGCGTGGAATATCCCAAGCATGAGTGGTCGAGCCATCTTGCGCGTGTGGCACGACTGATTGCCGGCGGTATGAAAACCCGTTTGTATCTGGTAAACACCGCGCTGTGGGATTTCCACCACAACCAACTTGCTGACCAAGCCCAAATGCTCCGCGATTTGGGCGATGCAATCTATGCTTTCCAGCGAGACCTTGAGGCGTTTGGCGTAGCCAAGCGTGTTGTAGTGCTGACAATAAGCGAATTTGGCAGAAGGCTCGAAACGACGCATAGTGGTACTGATCACGGCGCGGCTTCATGCCTTTTTCTTGTGGGAGAGCGCGTCAATGCTGGCATTATCGGCAGCGACCCTGATTGCTCAAACACTGATGCTGACGGGAATATCCGTTGGCAATATGACTTCAGGCAAATATATGCGTCACTGTTGGCACAGTGGCTCGGTGCAAAGCCTGACGAAATATCACCTTCAGCCTTGCCACACGCTGTGGAGCAATTGCCGCTTATTCGCGGGGCGTTTGCTACGGCATGGCGGCGAGAGCTATCAAGTTCGGTCTTGGATGTAAGCCCTATTTGTCCTAATCCGGCTTCGATACAGGCGGCTGTGATTGTGAATGTGTCTGCTTTGCCGAAGAGTAAGCGAAATTTACCACTCTCGGTGCTTGTGAGCGATATGCGTGGTAGCCTGATAGAGAGCCGCGCTGTCGAAACATCGCTTCAGGAAGTAGAAGTTATTTTCGACGTTCGCCTTTGGGCAAGCGGTTCGTACATTGTTGAACTAGAATTAGGCGGTATGCGGTGTACACGGTTATTGACCGTAATGAGATAATTCTATTGCTTGAATTCAAGTGCGATAATTTTATATTGTTTGCTCCACAAACCCGCACTCCGGCTGCCACGAGCAGTGAAACCGATTATCCGCAGGCTTGCCGCAGGTGGCGCAGTACACCACGCGGAAATCGTCGTCTTGGTCAACAGGCACGGAAATGCGTTCATCGAAGACGTAGCAGCGTCCCTCAAAGCCCTTTCCGCGTACAACGGGATCTTTGGCGTAGCTCACAATGCCGCCGTTTAACTGCGCCACGTCCGTAAAACCTTCCTTGAGCAGGAAGCCGCTCAGTTTCTCGCAGCGAATACCGCCGGTGCAATAGGTCAGGATTTTTTTGTTTTTGTATTCACCTAAATGTTCCCGAATCCATTCGGGAAACTCGCGCGACGAATCCACATCGGGACGGATAGCGCCCTCGAAGTGTCCCAAATCATATTCGTAGCCGTTGCGCCCGTCCAGAATAATGACATCTTCCTCCAGCATAGAGCGGCGAAATTCTTCGGGCGAAAGGTGCTTTCCCGTGATTTCATTAGGGTCAATCTCAGTGTCGAATCGCCACGTGACGATTTCGTGTTTGGCGCGGACGTACATTTTTTTGAACGCATTTTCGTCAGCTTCATCAATTTTGAACCAGAGGTCTTCAAATCGTGAATCGGTGCGCATCTCGCGGATATAAGCGTTCGTCTGCTCCGGCGTACCCGACACCGTGCCATTGATGCCTTCCGGCGCAACAACGATGCGCCCTTTCAGTCCCAGCGATTCGCAGAAAGCGAGATGCTCATCGGCAAAACTTTCAAAATCGGGAATGGCGATATATTTGTAATAGAGTAAAATGCGATAAGGAAGCGTTATGTTCTGCATGATGCTTGAAATCTGAATCCGTAAAAAATCTGTTGTATTCGTGTTTATCCGTGTCCAAAAAAATCGTGAACACAAAAATACGAAAGTGCGAAATAACACCGCAGCACGAAATTTTCCGAAAGTTCTTGATAATCGCTTGCCTCTTGCGTAAGTTAATCTAAGTAAATATATCGTTGCAAAAAAACTTGTGTATGTAAGCAAGTTTTTGTAATCTTGATAACGAAATTCTTGCATTTTTTATTACAAAAAATATCAAAAAAGTGAGGCAATACTATGGTACGACAACGCTATGAATTCGATACGGAGCAAAATGCTATTATCGCTGGTTTGGCGCTGCGCTTAACCATTATCGGTGCTGTTTGTTTCCTTATTGGTGTGGGAGTTCTCCTGATGATGTTTGCTCGCACCGGAAACCTGTTGGCAATGCTAATTGCGGGATTGGCTATTGCCTTTGGCTCACTTGCTATCTATGCTGCACAGGCTTTTCGCAAAATTACGACCACGCAGACACGCGATATGGATCATTTGGTCGAAGCGCTCCGCACACTGAATCGTGTCTATAACGTACAAATTGCTGCTATCCTTGCCGGTGCTATTGGTGTGGGCTATTTTGTCTGGAATATTTGGAAATAAAGTATCGCCCTTCAAGATAGTATTCTTGGCTTCTATATTTTTCATTATTGCAAAAAATAGTTTTCTTTTTACTGTAATTTTTACGCTTTATGCTTCGTTCATTTCAGGATTTAGTGCGCGTATTGACGTTGCATCCGGCAAAATACGAAGCAATTTATTATCCGCGTAAGACAGTCGCCGGCGACTATGACAAACTCTTCGAGATTATTCGCAAGGGCAATCACGAAAACGAAGAAGATGTCGCGGATGACCTCTTTGGCGCACGAGATTCCAAGACCACTACACGCTATTTCACACTGAAGTCCCGCCTGAAAGACCGCATAGAAAGCGGTTTCTTTTTCCTTTCCACCGAGCGCTTTTCGCACCGTACTGCCCGCCGATATGCCGCATGGAAGGAGCAGATTATCGTGTGGATGCTCTGGCGCGTCGGAGCGCATGAAACCGCCGTGCAGCGTCTCGAAAAACTCGCAGAAGAAGCAGAAATACTCGGTTGGAGCGATGTTTGCATCTTTGCCTATCGCTCTATCCGCACATTTCAGGCGCAGCAGGGTTCGATGGTCTTACTGAAAAAGTATGATGCTTTGCTCCAAAGCGCTCTTCAGCGCCAGACATCGGAAATTCAAGCAGAAACGCTGCTTGCTGAAATTGAAGTCTTTAAGGCGCGTGAAACCTTGCTTGGGAGCGAACATGAGAATCTCTGCCAAACTGCCCTCGCGGAGATAGAGCGCCTCCAAAAGCAACATCCTACCTACGTTCTCACTGCACTCGCTAGTAAAGCCGCCCAATATCTTGCCGAAGCTCGTCAGTCGTACCCAAGCGTTCTCTCTACGCTGGAAAATGCCCAACGCCTGTGTGCAGAGTACCCGCACGGGCTAGAGAACGAGGAACAAAACGCTTTTGCTGCCGAAGCACTGCCATATACACTTGCCGCACGGGACTTTGAGCGCTGCAAGCAAGCCATAGAGCGCCTAGCGAAAGAGACGCTGCCGGAAATGCCCGAAATACTCACTACATTTGAGTATTATTTTGCGACCGCTATGCAGAGTCAGAACTACGAGGCAACGTCGGGAATGCTGGAACAGGTGTATCAAACACAAGCCTTCACACGCTTTGCAGACAATCATTCTACTCGCTGGAGAGTGTATGAACTCTATGCGCGGTTCATTCTCAAAGCCGATATGCCGCAGCGTCCGACGCTCTTCAAGCCGCGATTTTCGGTGAATAAAATGCTTGCCGAGCGCCCATCATTTGCGAACGATGCAGCGTTTATGAACTGTGCATGGCTTTTGGCGCAGGTGTTTTTTCTCTTAGACGATGGCGATTTTGATGGTATTCGTGCCGTCAATGCCGAATTACTTCCGTATCACGACAAATACTTGCGCAAAGACGCGATGAATTATCGTTTGCAATGCTTCTTGCGCATGGTGAATTACGCGGTGATGTGTAATTTTGAACTAACCGAAACTATCCGCAAGACCCGCAAATACTGTGACTGGCTCGCTTCGGCACGAAAATTTGACCTCGTGAAGGCGCAAACGCTGGAAGTTCTGCCCTACGAACATCTCTGGGCGCTTATTCTCTTTCGCATGGCAAACAAAAACGAGCGGACGCACACACCATCGCGGTTGGTGCTGCTGAATGCCTCAAACCCTCTTCCATACTACGCTTGATGATGCTTGCTTCCGCTTCGTAATTTCTCATTCGTAATTTCTCATTCATTTCCCTCCGATTATGTCTCACCTCCTTGCCTCTGCGACGTGGAAAACGGTGCAGAACACTGATTACACCGTCGCTGTGCTGCCGTGGGGCGCTACCGAAGCGCACAATTACCACCTGCCTTACGCCACCGATTGCATACAAGCGGATTATGTTGCGGCTGAAGCAGCAAAAACTGCTTTCGGTCGAGGCGCAAAGGTCGTTGTGCTGCCGTGTATTCCTTTTGGTGTGCAGACAGGGCAACTTGACATTAAGCTCTGTATCAACATGAACCCCAGCACACAAGCGGTATTGCTGGCGGATATTGTGCATTCTTTGGAAGTGCAAGGGATTGACAAGTTGCTGATTCTGAACGGTCACGGCGGCAATGATTTCCGTCAAATGATACGAGAATTGCAGGCTAGAACCCGCGTGTTTCTTTGCACGGCAAACTGGTATCAATGCGCCGACCGCGCGAAATTTTTTGAAGAAAACGGCGACCATGCCGACGAACTGGAAACGAGTGTGATGCTGCACATTGCGCCGAATCTTGTGCGCCCCTTGAGTGAAGCGGGCGACGGCAAGCAGCGCACAAACCGCATAAAAGCTATGCGCGAGGGCAAAGTGTGGTCACCTCGTCCGTGGACGAAAATTTCTGCCGATACAGGCGTTGGAAGCCCTTACAAAGCTACGCAGGAGAAAGGGAAAGCGTTTCTGGATGCTGTTATTGCATATTTGACAGATTTCCTTGTGGAATTTGCCAACGCGGACACCACAAACCTGTATGAATAGCATGAATAGCGAATCTGTGTGAATAGCGAACAACAATAGAGAACGAACATGAAGGACGCGGTTAATCACAACGTAGCATTGCACGAGTACCGTCCGTACTTGTTTCATCTGGCATACAACATCTTGGGCGCACGAGCAGAAGCCGAAGACGTTGTGCAAGATGTTATTACGAGGGTCTGGGAAAAAACCGAGCGTGACCACGCCGAGATACAGAACGTGCGGGCATATTGCGGAAAATCGGTCGTAAATCGTGCGCTGACGCGCAAAGAAGCGATGCAGCGCGAAATTGCGGAGTCGTATTGGGGCGTATGGCTGCCGGAGCCGCTTGTTACCTCACTGACGGATGCTTTGCCCGATGCCGGAGCGGAAGCACGGGTGCAGGATTTTGATACGCCAAAGGCAGTGAGCATAGGGCTTCTACGACTGATGGAAGCGCTCACGCCGCTTGAGCGAGCTGTGTACGTACTGGCAGAACTTTTTGACGAACCCTACTCAGCAACGGCAGAGATGCTGGATATTACCGAAGCTCACGCGCGAAAACTCATGGAACGCGCTCGCACCAAACTCGAATCCGGCAAAAAGCGCTTTTCCGCCACGCCGCAGCGCCATGCCGAATTTTTTCAGGCATTTGCGCTTGCTGCACAAGAAGGTAGATATGACGATCTTCGCAGCCTGCTTAAAGAAGACGTAGTGATGTACTCCGACGGTGGCGGTAAAGTCGTTGCCTCGCGTATTCCTGTGCATGGGCGTGAGAAAAATATTCTCGCCCTGCGAAATATTGCTGAATGGGCAGCAAAAAACGAGCCTTCTACGTGGCTTCCATACTGGATTAACGGGCGTTTGGGCGCGGTTTCTTTGCATAATGAAACGGGTGAAGTTCTCGCAGCACTCACGATGGAAGCCGATGAGAATGGTATTACCGAAATGTATTCCGTGCGCAATCCCGATAAACTCAAGAGTTTGATGATCAGATTGT
Organism: Candidatus Kapaibacterium sp.; assembly: GCA_025363605.1. Classification (GTDB taxonomy): domain Bacteria; phylum Bacteroidota; class Ignavibacteria; order Kapaibacteriales; family UBA4661; genus PH2015. Next base: position 8,482 of record JANYDO010000158.1, on the reverse strand, counting down.
GATTTTGGGGACACAGATGTAACGAATGAGGACGGATAAAGACGGATGGAGGAGTTTTTTGTGTTAAAGGTTAAAAATTTTAACACGGATTTGAAGAGATGACACGGATTTCACGGATAATGGTAAGTATTTTCAGCTGTTGGCATTTCGTCCAAAAAAAATCCGTGTAATCTGCGAAATCCTTTTCAAATCCGTGTCAAAAAATTACTGCAGCCCTCGCCCTCCTGTCAGCGCACCATAGACGGGCGGCGCAAATCGCCGCAAAACCGCTCCAAAACTCACGCATACACCTATCACCGTGAGTGGCAGCACGAAATACAACGTCAAGCGATACATCGGCAGAGCGCTCCATATCTGGAATGCGGAGTACAAAAGATAATTAATCATCGGCACATGGAGTGCATAAATCATAAACGAAAATGCCGACGACCACCGAAACCACTGCCGCGCCATGCACCACCGCACAAGGGCATCCATGCCAAACCACGCCACGCCAATCCCCAAGCCTTCGACGACGCGATGCAGCACAAGTAGCCCGATGAATACTGGCGGAGAGGGTTGGGCGTAAAAGGCGATAATGGTTTTCGCGGCAGCAAGCAGCATCCATGCGGTTGCTACGGAGGGGAGCTTCAACCATGAAGGCGGGGTGTCCAGATTGAAATTTGTCTTTTGTAGCCATATTCCCACCGTGAAAAAAAGTAATCCTTCCGGTTCGGCAAAACCAAGATGTATCGGCAGCAAAAGCCAAACGCTCACGATAAAACCAAACCATACTTTCGGCACTCGCTCAACAGCCCGCAAAAGCAGTGGGTAAGCGGCATTATAGACAAACAGCACGCGAATAAACCACAACTGAAATGGCAGGGGCGAAAGCACCCAGCGCAAAAGCGTATCCTGCCACTTGTATTCAGCAATGGGTTGGCTGAGTTGCGCTGCCCGCACGGATTCAACCGAAAGCGACCACTCTTCCAAACCCCATGTCATCAGCAAACCCAGCGCGCTCCAGAGCAGATACGGAAGCAAAAGTGTTCGCACACGACCTTTCATGCGCTCTCCGTGTGGTTTTGTGTCGCCCAATGCAAACAAATATCCCGAAATCGCAAAAAGCATCGGAATACGAAACCGAAAAATGCCGTTTGCCGTGAAATACTCGAAAAAGCTGGTAACGGTGAGTTTGTCGGCAACGTGTGAAAACGGCTCCAAATAGCGGTCTGTCAGGTTGTAGCCATGTACAAATACCAAGAGCAGCATCGAAACAAATGCCCAAAATCGAAATTTTTGACTGAGAAAGGGAGAAATCATATTCGCTCGGAATTGATAAAGTTGAAAAGCCGTGAAGAGAAGCAATGAAGCGGTTTGTGGCTTGTGTACGGCGGAGCAGGAAAAGTTGTTACGAAATTTTTTTTGAGTGTCTTGTCACAAATCGTGCTCATGGTGGTCTTACTTCTATCAACGATTTATTTCACTTTTTTACGAATATATGAATTCCTTGCTTGATTCTCCCGTACAGCGTACAAAACACGCTCAGGGTGCTGCGTCGAACAAAATAAGTGTTGACCGCCTTCGCCAACTTCACCGTTTTGCAGGGCTGACGCTTGCAGTGTTTATTGGTTTGCACCTTATCAATCACCTTTTTGCGCTGGTTTCGATTGCGCAGCATATCAAAGTTATGGATGCTTTTCGCCTTATCTATCGCAATCCTCTTGGCGAGGCGTTGCTGCTGCTTGCGATTATGGTGCAAGTGCCGAGTGGCATTATGCTCGTTAGGCGCAAGGGATGGCGTGGTCTGCCGCTTGCAGAGCGGGCGCAAGTGGCTTCCGGCGGGTATTTAGCATTTTTTCTTGTCGCTCACGTGTTTGCCGTGATGATGGGGCGCTACTTTTTTCACGTTGACACAAATTTTTACTTTGCTTCTGCTGTGCTTTTTAGCCCTGTGTGGCTCTTTTATGTGGTGTATTATGGTTTGTCGGTTGTGTCGGTCTTTACGCACGTAGCCAGTATTCATTATCAAAAAATGCTGCCTCGCACAAGCCCACAACGCGCACAAACACAAGCATTGGCGATTGTTGGAATAGGAGTTGTTATCACGGTGCTGATTTTGCTTGTATTTTCAGGTGCTGTGTATGAAATTAGAATTCCGCCTGCTTACAAGTGGTGGTAAGATACATTTTTTCACTTTCTCCAAAACGATATGAATACCGCATCAACTCTTTCGCCGAGTATCTTTCTGACGAGCAGTATTGGCAAAAAATTCACCGTTGCGCTAACGGGAATTTCGCTCGTGGGATTTCTCTTGGAACACGCCGTTAGTAATCTTCTTCTGCTCAACCCTGACCCCGCGCCATACCTTGCGTATGCAGCATTCATGGGAACAAATATCATTATTCGCGTTCTGGAAATCAGCTTGTTTCTTGGTTTCGCTCTGCATATCGCATCGGCGTTGCTGGTGCAGTTCAATAACCGTCAGGCACGTCCCGCCCGCTACGCCGTGCAGCGCCGCTCCGCAAAGTCGTGGTTCTCGCGGGCGATGTTATTTTCGGGGAGCATTACGTTTATTTTCCTCACGGTGCATCTGGGACGATTTTTCGTGCCGCACAAAGTCTTACACACAAGCCATCTGGATTTATATGCCGATACGCGGCTTGCGTTCAGCAATCCTTGGTACGTAGCGTTTTATGTCGTGGCAATGATTCTGCTCGGAATTCACCTTGCGCATGGCGTGCAGAGCGCCCTTCAGACCTTTGGCTTGCAGTCGTCGCGTTCAGCTCGTGCGGTACGCATCGCAGGGTATGTGTATGCCGTGCTTGTGCCGGGTATGCTGGCGCTGATTCCACTATGGATTTATTTTGCAGGATAGAGCGCAATGTTTCGGTCGCATTTAGTTAGTGAGGGAGATGAGGAAAAATATCTTCCCAAATGGGCAAAATTCTGTAACTTCGCTCTTTGAAATTGCGTAGGTAAGACCGTGACGCGTTACTTCTTTATTTCACTTCATGCCGACAAACCATGATTCACCCCATTTTCCCTAGTCGTAAACCACGCACTGATGCGCTTATCTTTGCCCTCGGCGCATTATCGCTGGTGGTGTGTTTTCTCTTACGTGATTATTGGGTCTTTAAGCCGCTTGAGCCGACGTTTCAAGAGCGATTGACGGCGGTGAGCGATAGTGTAATTACGAAATCAGGTTTGGTGCGGGATTCCGTCGAAATAATGACCGAAGTGAGCGTGGACACGGAGCTTCTGGATACGCTGAAGTCTCGATATGGAGTCGGTACGCGAATGTACCTTGATACGGCAGACGCTCAACAAGTGCTGTATCGCGTCAAAATTCGCAAAAAAGAAAAGGGTAGTATGGGCATCAATTTTTCTGCCGGCAATCGTGAACGTACGCCCTCAAAGTCCAGTCAAAGCGTTGCTGATGAAGATTTTTTACGCACGCTTTGGTTGAATGAGCATTGTGATATTGTCGGGGCAACTCAGCATCTGAATGACTCCCTGCCTCCGGGAACGGATACCAATGCCGTGCGTGAGCGCCTTGTTGGATTTATCCCGCAGTCTTTCAAAAAGCAGTCTCTGGTCTGGAGAGCGGATACAAACAGTGCGGAAAAATTTGGCTTTGTGGCTTTGCTTGGGAAAGACTCTCTGCTCAAAAAAGAATTACTGGTCTCAGCTACTAAAGTTTCTACCTCGCCGGTTGTTTGGTCTGTGGAGTGGCAGCGCCGCGTGAGTACGATTGCGCCTCCAAGCCCTAAAAATGGCAATGGAAGCGCTTTCTCCCCGAAGACTGTCGTTACGATTATCTTCTGGGTTATCGTTATCATTTGCATTTTTGGATTGGGAATTGTCTGGATAACTCGCTTGCGTATCAAGGCGGTGAATCTTTGGATTTTGGGAATATCCGTTCTCACTGGTTTTTCGTGGACTGCATATATGATGGGCGTAACGGATATTCCGTGGATAGTAGTTGTAGTCGTATTTATTTTTTATACCTTGGGATTTGGTTTCTTTTTTATTTCCGTGCCAATAGCAAGCATCGTCTCTATCATGCGCGAAGTTATCCCGGAGAAATTTTATACGATTATGCGTTTTCGTGATAAGCCACTGAACTCATTTCACTTGGGGCGGATGCTGCTTTTGGGGCTGAGTTTCGGTGCTTTTTGTTCGGCATCCCTTCTTCTATTGCCATACATGGGTGAACGTTATGGCATCCCTTCTCTGGCTGTTTTTCATCTCAAATAGGATTATTACACGTTGCCTTTTATGCTGCGTTCTGCAATTGCTTCGGTAGCCAATGCAATAGGTGGGGTGATGACCGTTTCATTTATCGTTACCACAATTCCTGTGATGCTGGCGTATTGGCTTTTGCCGCGAAAATATGCTGCTCTGTTCGCATTGCTTTTCACATCTCTTTTGTGGGGTTTATTCGAGGCAACGCAAGGTCTGAATGTGCCGACAATCCTCGCGCAAGCTATTATCCGGGGATGGATAGGGTTTGCGGTATTGTACTATGGTGATATGCTCGCATTGGTAGCATTTGTGGCGGTGGAGTCGTTTTTGATTTCCATAGGCACGTTTGCCTCGCATCCGATATTGCTTGTTTGTCTTGGAGCGGTACTCTTTCTGGTTGTTGTTTTGGGAGGCATTGCCTATCAAAAGAATGCACCGGAAGCGGTCAGTGAAGCCGATTACAAGCCCGATTTCCTTTCGCTTTTGGAAGAAAATGAGCGAATGCACCAAGAAATCGCTGCTGCCAAAAGTGTGCAGCAAAAGCTCTTGCCCCGTTCTCTGCCTACGTTTGACAGTGTTGTCGTAAGCGCAGCGTGTATTCCGGCGTATGAAGTGGGCGGAGATTACTACGACTTTTTTCCGCTTGATGACAAACGGCTTGGGGTCTTGATTGGTGACGTGTCGGGGAAGGGTATTTCGGCTGCATTCTATATTACTCTTGCCAAAGGTGTGATTGTTTCGCAGGTACGTAATGTCGGTTCGCCGTCGGATGTGCTGCACCGCGTGAACTCGCTGCTCTATGGCGTGATGGAGCGTGGCAAATTTGTGTCCATGATCTACGGCATTTACGATACACATTCACGCGAATTTTCCTTTTCCAATGCCGGGCATAACCCGCTTGTGGTGCGACGTGTGAATGGTGAAATGCAAACAATTTCTGCAAAAGGGATGGCGATTGGCTTAGACAAAGGCGAACGTTTTGAACGAGCCGTAACGACGGCAAGCGTAACGCTGGAAAAAGGCGATTGTATCTTGCTCTATACTGACGGCGTAACCGAAGCAATGAACACTAATCATGCGGAATACGGAGAAGAGCGCATGATGCAAGCCGTCCAAGCCGCCCCGCTCAATGCTGCGGATATTGTTTCAGCAGCTTTAGCCGATGTCCGTAAATTTGCGGGCAAAGCCCATCAACACGATGATATTACGCTCGTGGCGCTTCAGGCGGTGTGATGATATTTTTTGTTGTCGGAGTAAGGTTATATCTGGTTTCTGTGCGGTTTCTGTGTGCTATTGGGAGTGCCCTTCCTACCTGCTTTTTTGTTCACTGAACGTATATCCATTACACGAAAATACCACTTTTTTGGTATGATTCTCCGGCTCAAAAAGTGCTATCTTGCGTTTTGGTCGAGTTTCCATATGATTATGCCCAAACTCGGCCGTATCACTTTGTAATATCCCTCAGACAGAAACGGGAGCCCCCATGAATGTCCTTACACTCTTCCCTCGCTGGCAGAACGTCTTGCAATGCTTACCACTACTTGTGGTCACGGTATTCGCATTCGGTACTTCTTTGCCGCTCTCTGCGCAAACAACACCGCAGATAACGGAAATGCTGAAAAAGCATCATGAGTCTCAAAGGCAAGCATTTTCGCCGCCGAAGCAACTCACCTTTATCGAAAACAAAGGGCAGTGGCAGGGCAACGCCGAACTCGGTACACCGCGCTTTCTCGCAAAACTCGGTGGCGCAAACATCTGGGTTACCGACGACGGCTTGGTCTATGATTTCTACAAGCGTGAGAAGTCAGGAGCGGCGGCATCACGAATGAAACTGCTTCCGCACCTTGATGTATTGCATGCCGCAGAAGAAGCACAAAAGCCTGAGCGCGTCGAAGGACACGTCGTGAAAATGAAGTTCGACGGCGCAAATGCAAAAAATGCAAACGCAAAAACCACCGTGCGTGGAATGAAGCAACAATCGGGCTTCCACAACTACTTTCTTGGTAACGACAGCACCAAATGGGCAACCGACGTGCCGCTTTACGACGAAGCTATTATTGGTGAGGTGTACGACGGCATTGCTGCCAAAATATACTTTGAAGGTAATTCCGTCCGCTACGACATGATTGTTCAGCCCGGCGCAGACCCCAGCAACATAGCTCTTTCCTTTGAAGGCACTGAACATATTTTCACCAATTCTTCGGGCGACCTTGTGATGAAAACCTCGCTCGGCGACGTGGTGCAGGGGAAACTCTTTGCGTATCAAGTCATAAATGGCAAAAAACACCAGATTCCATGCACTTTCGCACTTAAAAATCAACACTCAACACTCAACACTGACAACATCTCCTTCGCCCTTGGCAGCTACGACCCCGCACTCCCGCTGGTGATTGACCCCGTTTTGTGGAGTACCTTTTTGGGCGGGACGATTGCAGACAATCCGATCGCAATCACGGTGGATGGCTCAGGCAGTACCTACACGACCGGATACACAGCTTCGACAAACTTTCCAACCACCGCGGGAGCTTATCAATTAACCTATGCAGGTGGTCTTGATGATGGATTTTTGACCAAACTGAATCCTTCGGGATCCACTCTTGTTTTTTCTACATACTTTGGAGGCACAACAGGTACTGACAGAGCAACGTCAATGGTGATTGATGGTTCGGGAAATGTATATTGTGGGGGACAAACAGGTTCAACGGATTTTCCTACTACGGCTGGCGCTTTACAAACAATAACTCCCGGCGGTGGAACCGATGGTTTTATAGTGAAGTTTAATTCTACTGGTACTGCTCGCGTATATTCTACCTATTTGGGAGGTAGTTTGAGTGAACAAGGCGTGGGATTGTGTCTGGACGGCTCGGGAAATTTATTTGCCTCAACTTCGACAAACAGCGGAAATTTTCCCGTTACTGCCGGGGCATATGATATGACTGCAAACGGAGGATGGGATGGTGCCGTTGTGCAAATGAATGCCACGGGGTCAGCTATTGTTGCTGGCACATACTTCGGGGGCAACGGGAATGATTATGCGTCCTACATAGGTGTAAATGGTGTGGGAGAAATATATATTTCTAGTGTTACTGACGGCGGAACATTTCCTACCACTGCCGGAGCATATCAAACAACTTATGGGGGCGGAGCTTTTGATGGTTATGTTGCAAAATTTAATTCTACACTTACAACTCTAGTAGCTTCCACTTTTGTCGGAGGAGCCTTGCAAGACGAGCTTTTTGGCGGATTAGTTGTGGATGCAACTGGTAATGCATATGCTGCAGGACGATCGGCCGGGGGATTTCCTATTACAACAGGTCCGGCATATTCTGGGGGTTCTTTTGATGGAATTGTGTGTCAGCTGAATTCCTCCTTGTCATCCATGAGTTTTTCACGCTACATTGGCGGTTCGGGGCTAGATGATTTACAAAGTCTTTGTCGAGATGGAGCAACAGGTGAAATATTCGTAGTTGGTTATACCGACAGCCCAAACTATCCTACGTCTGTCAGTGCCTACCAAACTGCTATTGCTGGAGGGTACGACATCGTGCTAACAAAGCTCAATAGCGCAGCTTCTACAATTTTGTATTCAAGTTACATAGGCGGTACAGCAGACGACATCGGTAAATTTATTACCTTTAGTGCTACAAACACCGTGTATCTTTCAGGTACAGCCAGCTCCTCATTTCCCACTACCGCAGGCGCGTACCAAACTTCTTACGGCGGCGGCACTGCAGACGGTTTCGTTACAAAATTCCTCACCGTGCCGGAAGCACCCACCGTTACCTCCTTCACCGCCACCACAGGCTATCCCGGTCTCGGCATCGTGATAAACGGCACAAACTTCACGGGCGTTACCCAAGTGCAGTTCGGCGGCGTAAATTCGCCGTCTTTCACCGTTATTTCCCCCACGCAGCTTGTGGCGGCAGTTCCGGCGGGTGGTGCAAGCGGCTCGGTGAGCGTTACCAACGGCGGCGGCACGGGTTCGCTGGCGGGCTTTACCTTTACGGGAACAGTGCCGCAGGTTTCGACCGTTGCGGGGAATGGCGCGGGCGCGGGATATGCTGATGGCACGCAAGGTGCAGCATTGTTGAACAATCCATATGGTATTGCCATAGATGCAGGTGGAAACATTTATGAGTCAGACCGTAATAATCACCGCATTCGCAAAATTACTCCTGCGGGCGTTGTTACGACGTTGGCAGGAAGCGGCGTTGCAGGCTGGAATGATGCTACGGGGACGGCGGCGCAGTTTAAT
>JANYDO010000155.1 GCA_025363605.1 Candidatus Kapaibacterium sp. | reverse complement strand
CCCGTTTATTTTCTTGACTGCCATGAGCGACCGTGCGAATATCCGCGACGGGATGAATTTGGGTGCTGATGACTATTTGACAAAACCTTTTGTCATGCAAGAACTCATAACAGCTGTTGAGAGAAAGAAACATCGCTGATTCTCTGACGCACTTTGGTGTATGTACAACACGAAGGTGTTTCGGTGGTATCGCAAGCGCGAATCCATCAGTATATTTGGCACGGTAGCATTTTCGCAATGTGGCGATGGCGTATGCCGAGCGACGCTTCGGTTGCGCTCTGGACAGCAGAGTTGGAACAAATTGGACAAGAAATTGCCAAAGCTCCGCTATAAATGCTACAACACGAACGCAATACATTTTATCTTTTCACTCTTACTAATTCTAACGTTATGTACGAATTTCTTACCCAACATTCCTTGTATGTTGTTCTGCTGGTTACCTTAACGGTATGGATTGGCATTGCATATTATCTTTTTCGTTTGGAACGAGCTGTTACAAAACTACAAGAAGCATCGCCCGATGCCTATTCTGAGCGTAGTTAAGAGACAAATGTTCGTGCAAAAAGTTTCTCATAAGGAAATGCAAAAATGCTTGTGAGACGGCTTTTTTTTCCTATATTTCGTGCCGAATAAATTATTCACATTTTGAGTATGTGTGTTCAGAGTGTGTCTTCCTCTCTTTTCTTCACGTGTTTACGCAAACATCATGACATCAGCTACAACAGAGCAATCGCTCTCTTCCGGCACGGGTATCGTATCGGGGCAAAAAGAGCCGCAGTTTTTCGGTCATCCGCGTGGTTTGTCGGTGCTATTTTTTACTGAATTTTGGGAACGCTTCAGTTTTTACGGGCTAAGGGCAATATTACTGCTCTTTTTAACCGCTCCGGCTGCCATAAGCGGTATGGAATTTGACATTACCACTGCAGGTTTTATTTACGGAATTTATACGTCAATGGCGTATTTAGCAAGCGTACCGGGCGGATGGATAGCGGATAACTTGATTGGACAGCGCCGGGCAATTTTCTACGGTGGCATATTAATATCAGCAGGCAATCTTGTGCTTTCGATGCACGGCATTCAGTTTCTCGTAATCGGATTAACGTTGGTTATCATGGGTACAGGGCTATTGAAGCCGAATGTGAGCGCGATTGTCGGCGGTTTATACACTGCCAATGAATCGGCACGACGCGATGCGGGCTTTTCAATTTTTTATACCGGTATCAATTTGGGTGCATTTGTCGCACCGCTCGTGGTGGGTAGTCTGGGTGAAAAAGTGAATTGGCACATGGGCTTTCTTGCCTCCGGAATCGGCATGGCTATTGGTCTGGTGTGGTATCGCTTTGGCTCGAAACATCTCGGTTCGTTGGGGCTGGCACCAATAAATCCCGAAGCAATTGCGAAAGCAAAAAAGACCCTTCTTATCGCTGCCGGTACGCTGCTAGGTGTAGTCGGCTTGGTAGCGGTAATTCACGTTTCTGGTATCTATCGCGTTACCATTGATATTGCACGAAACGTCTTCAATATCGGATATTTAGTGATTCCGGTTGCTTTTTTTGCTGTTGTTTTTGCGGATAAATCGCTCAGTCTTATTGAGAAAAAACGCTTCGTGGTTATTGCTATCTTCTTCTTTTTGTCTGCAATATTCTGGGGTTCGTTCGAGCAAGCTGGCACAACTTTTACTCTTTTTGCCCGCGATTCCACTGACCGTACTATCGGCGGTACAACCCTGCCGGTATCGTACTTTCAATCCTTGAATGCAATGTTTATCGTCATTTTCGCATCCGTCTTTGCACTCATTTGGGTAAAACTCGGAGACCGTCAGCCTTCCAGCCCAATGAAATTTGCTATCGGCTTAATTCTCGCCGGAGTCGGTTTCTGGATTTTGTCGCTTGGTGCTGGTATTGCGGCTTCCGGCACCAAAGTATCGCCTTTGTGGTTGGTGCTGGTGTACATGATTCACACTTTTGGCGAACTCTGCCTTAGTCCCGTGGGACTGAGTAATATCACAAAACTCGCCCCCGCCCGATATGTAAGTCAGGCAATGGGGATTTGGTTCTTGGGCGCTTCTCTAGGAAATTATATTGCGGGGCAGGCTGCCGGATACGTCGAGCATTCATCGGCTTCTGAGGTGTTCTTCATTGTGTTCTGTATTTCCTCGGGTATTGGCATTATGATTGCGCTTGTTTCCAAGCCTATTGCCAATCTTATGGGTGGCGTAAAATAAAGCAAGACGTGATATTCGCTTGTCAAAAACCGTTCCTTTGCCATGAGCAATACGAGCGGTTTTTGTTTTTTTCACTGCACAGTTGCATCTTCACAAATGGCTTTGTATCATGGCATTGCAAAAAAATATTTGAAAATATTGCATACTTTCTGCAATTTGGAAGTTTGCTTGACACTTCCCTGTCAATAAATCATAATTTCGCGCTTCTATTGAGATTTGAGTACGCACTAGCGCACCGTTACGACACATTCGGAATCATTCCTCTATGGCACTTGGCATTTTCTCCAACGACATTGCAATTGACTTAGGCACTGCAAACACGCTTATCTGGGTAAAAGGAAAAGGCATTGTACTGAACGAACCTTCTGTGGTGGCTTTTGACCGCGTGAGCAAGCGTATTGTTGCCATCGGACATGAAGCCCGCTCCATGGTGGGCAAAACACACCGCGACATTCAGACGATTCGCCCGCTTGAGGACGGCGTGATTGCTGACTTTGAGATTACCGAGGGAATGCTTCGCGCTTTTATTCGCAAGATTTCTCCGCAGTGGCAGCCCGCACGGCGCATGGTTATTTGCGTACCGTCCGGCATTACCGAAGTAGAAAAGCGTGCCGTCCGCGACAGCGCCGAACACGCCGGAGCAAAAGAAGTGTACCTTATCTCCGAGCCCATGGCAGCTGCTATCGGTATCAATCTCAACGTCGCCGAGCCTGTGGGCAACCTCATTGTGGACATCGGCGGCGGGACGACAGAAATTGCTCTTATCTCGCTTTCCGGCATTGTCGGGCATGAATCCATCCGCGTCGCCGGCAATGAAATGACTGACGCTATCGTCCAATACTTTAAGCAAAACTATAACATTCTCATTGGTGACCGCACCGCAGAAATGATTAAATGTCAGGTTGGTTCTGCCGTTCCGTTTGCTGAAGAAGTTGATATTGAAGTCAAAGGGCGTGACCTTGTAGCCGGTATTCCCCGTATGATTCGCGTCAGTTCGGTTGATATTCGCCAAGCTCTCAATCCGACGATAACCGAGATGGTAAGCGCTATTCGGACGCTTCTGGAACGTATGCCGCCCGAACTTTCTGCGGATATTTTCGATAGAGGCATTATGCTCACCGGCGGTGGTGCGCTTTTGAAGGGCTTAGATGAGCGGATTCGTCTTGAGACCAATCTCCCTGTTCATGTTGCCGAAGACCCACTTTCTGCTGTTGTACGCGGCACGGGTAAGGTGTTGGAAAATATTGATGAATACTCAGCAGTATTGATTAAAAATCGGCGCTATTAACCCGAAGCTATTGAATTATCCCCAAAAGAATTGTTGAAGTCTCGTGAGAATGAGCACCCGCAAAAGCGCGCACAGCAGCAACATCCCTTGCTCTGACGCGCTTTCGCGCACTTCAGGCGGTAGTATCAATTTTATCCACAGTTTTCCCACAATCGGCAGAAGCGACAAGCAATGATACGCATCCTTGAACTACTGGTTCGTTTCAAAGAATACGTTGTTCTGTCCGTACTGATTGCCATGAGTTTTTTGCTTATGACCTTCGGTAGTGCTGCAAAACTACGAGGTTTCCGTATTATCTTGATTAGCGGCGTGGGGTTTATACAGGAATCACTATCTTGGCTGCCAAATCCGTTGACGATTTTGAGCGATAATGCTGCCTTGCGCGAAGCAAACTACAATCTGAGCCGTGAAGTCTCACAGACACGCCGTGCTATTGCCGAAAATGAACGTTTTCGCTCGCTCCTCCAATTCCGTGATTCCGCAGATTACAGCGTGCGTCCGGCACGAATCGTTGGGCGCATTATGGACAAATCTCGTTATTACCTTACCTTGAACGCAGGAGCGCTCGATAGTGTGTTTACGGGGATGCCAATTCTGAATGACAAAGGCTTAGTGGGTTTTGTTTTTTCCTCAGCACGGCATCATTCGATTGTTCAGACAATTTTAGATAAAGATACGCGCATTGCGGCAAAAGTACAGCGGAGTCTTGTGAATGGCATTGTGTCGTGGGAGGGCGGAAATACACTTTACCTAACAAACATCGCTAAAACTGAAGATGTTAAAGAGGGCGATATTGTCGTAACATCGGACTATAGCAGTCGCTATCCGTCGGATATTGTCATAGGACGCATTGTTGAGAAAAAAGATGAAGCCACGACGCTCTTCTGGAAGCTCCGTATTGAGCCATCGGTGCATTTTTCAACACTGGAGTATGTCTTTGTGGGCTTACAAGCTCCGAATGAAGAACGGCAAATGGTAGAAGACCTTTTAGAAAAACGTTTGAAAAAAGGCGACGTGAACCGTGAGACCAGCACTCGCGCCCGTGAAGCTATCCGTGACGCTAATCGCCTCAACCGCGAAAACACGCGAGAAGCTGCTAAAGAAGCAGAGCGCCAAGCCGCGCGAGATTCTCTCAAAAACGCCCGCGAACGCCAAAATTCTCCGAAAGACTCGACAGAGGATAATTAAGGAGAAGTTTTGAATCTGGAATTTCAACTAAGCACATCCTGTACGTAACCAAGCCCATACAACACTCGTGGAATTTTTTCGCTCTCAAACGCCCTTTACCGACCGCGAAGCCTTGATGAATAATCCGGTTTTGCGCTATATCGCCTACGCGACAGTCGCATTACTGCTTTCTGTCGCCACCGTCGTATTGGTTCCGTTTATCGCTATTGAAGGCATTGTACCGGATGTGATGCTTATTTGGGCAATTTGGGTGGCTCTGAATGAAGGACAGATGATTGGTATGATAGCAGGCTTTGGTGCGGGATTGCTCTTTGATGTCGTTTCGGCAGATGTGATTGGCTCGAATGCGCTTGCGAAGGTCATTGCAGTATTTATTGCGGGCTATTTCTATCTTGAGACCCGTGAGCGAGAAATGACCGGCAGCTTGCGCTTTCCACTCATTGTAGCGTTTTGTGCGACGGTTCACAATCTTATGTATTACTTTTTTTATCTACGCCCCACAGAGATAGATTTTATACAATTTTTTCTCCGCTATGGGCTGCTGACAGCATTGTACACAACAGTTCTTTCCCTGATTCCAATGTTGATTATTTCGCGGCAAAAAGAGTAAGCGATAAGAATTTGAATTCAAGAAGAATTCGTAACTGTTTAGGTAGGTAAATTGACGTTTTTTGTTAAATTTCGGCATATTTTCTATTGCCATTATTCCAATAATCCGAAAAACCAG
>JANYDO010000147.1 GCA_025363605.1 Candidatus Kapaibacterium sp. | reverse complement strand
CGCTCTTTGGCGGTAGAATCTCGCTCCACACGCCAAGCCGAAGGATAGCGCGAACCGTAGGAAACACTACCATCCTTGAACACTCTTGCAGAACTTTGACTAATGGGAGAAATGCTCACATACGGATTTTCATGGTCAACGAAATATCCCGCCGGCACGGAAAATCGTAGCACTGTTTTTTGCAAACCGTAGCAAACGGTTTCTGTGTGCTGTACGCGGAGTTGCGCAAGCGCGGGAGAACACAGACAGGAGGCAAGTAAGATTACAAAGCAACGAACTATCATAGACCACAGATAAACAATGGTAAAAAGCGCAAAAGCCACACCGAATCATCATTCAATGTGGCTTCTGCAAATATATCAAAATTTCACCAACTGCTTATTTCGCGCTTTTCCACGTAGCAAGCATTTTCTCGTTGTCAGCAAGGTCGAAAGGAGCGGTTTTCATTTCTTTGCCCATTTTCACGCCTTTTTCAAGGAATTTCACGGCATCCGCTTTTTTACCCATTTTCTCCAAAATACGTGCTTTGATGACGTTGTTGCGATAAGTTTCTTGTACTGCAATCGAGGCATCGGTCATTTTGAGCGCTTCGTCAAGATTGGAATTTGTTTGAAGAGCATAATTTGCAAAGCCAAGATTTGCACCCTGCGCATTCGCAACTGCTGTGCGTGCTTTTGCAAAAGCGATTTCCTGCGTCGCAACAGTCATTTTGATAGGCAAACGCAAGCGCTCCCAGTAGAGAACGATGTTTGCGCTGGAATCGGTCAAGTCCTCAAACGAAAACTCCAACCATTCGCGGGAAGCAGTGAGCATTTGCGGTTTTACTTTCGCACGGAACACGTCTTCTTCTTGCTTGTAGCCGGCAGTGCCGCCAAGATTCGGATTTTTGTTGATAACAAGCGTCCACTCACCCGTTTGTGCGGGAACAGTGAAAAGACTATATTTTCCGGCAGAAAGTTTTTGTCCTTCAATCATCACATCATCGGACACTTCCAGCACGGTTGCGCCGTTTGCGCCTGTGCGCCAGAGTTCGCCAAAGGGAACGAGTTTGCCCCAGATTTCACGACCTTTCACGCCCGGACGGCTGTAAATAATATTTACATCGGTTACGCCGATGCTTTGCTTCACAGCAGCATTAGAACTTGGAGAAGGAAAGCGAACAGCTTGAGCGGAAAGATTATACGCCGCTGTAAGCGTGAGGACGAAAGCAACGATAAGGCTCATAACGCCTTGTTTACGAGAAAGAATCATATTCATTACACACATCTCTAAAAAAATAATCGAAAAGACCATTAGCAAGGTCAGGAATTGCGGTGCAAATTTACACAAATTCTCGGGAACTGATGTGGAGAATATTCGGGAGCTACTGCCGAAGCTCTTTCCCTTTCTATCACCCCGGTATAAAACCAAGTTGTTTCATCACCGTCGTGCGGTCGAATACGAGCAGACTATCGTATTTGTTGCGCTTCTCAACGATGAGCGAGCGTAAAGACTTCGATGAGGTTCTAAATCAATTTAGTTGGAAAATCATTGTCATGCCGACGCAGGTCGGCATCCATTGGCAGCCCATGAAGCCGTGTCCTTTCGATATAGATACCGACCTGCGTCGGTATGACAGAATGGCATTTTTGCCAGCTATAAGGAGACGTTTTCCAACTAAATCCAATTAGAACCTTCGATGAACTAATGTATGCTGCAAGGTTTGCTACTTTTTGTTTTCTAAAAAGAAGTATTTCGATAGATTGCTTGCATTCACGTATCACTACAGTCGTAGATTTTTATGAACATTTCCTCCAAACTTGACCAACTGCACGCACGGGCGCGAGATTGCATTCATGTACTAAAACAGCTGCTGGAGCAGTGCTTGGACGCATACAACAACGCTCCGAAGGACTCCATTCAAACACACAACAAAATCAACGAAAGGACAGCCTACAACGATGCAATGACAGAAAACAACGAAAACAACGAAAACACCATATCTCCATAAATTAAAAATACTGCTCTACTGTAAAAGAATAGAGCCGTAGTCAAGCTGTCAAAAACTTTATCTTCCCCACCAATGCAAACGACGAAAGAAAAAATAGTAGCCGCGTATGAAGAGCTTGCCGAACGATATAATGCACTCATAGACCATAAACCGCACAATGCCTATTACGACAGACCCAATACGCTCGGCTTATTGCCCGAAGTAAAGGGCAAAAATATTCTGGACGCAGCTTGTGGACCCGGTAAATATGCCGAAATATTGTTGTCCGAGGG
This sequence comes from Candidatus Kapaibacterium sp., assembly GCA_025363605.1. Lineage (GTDB taxonomy): Bacteria > Bacteroidota > Ignavibacteria > Kapaibacteriales > UBA4661 > PH2015. The sequence goes on along the minus strand of JANYDO010000147.1, from coordinate 1,823 downwards.
TGCTGCAGTGACGGGTTTTGATATTAGCCCCAAAATGATAGCATTAGCCAAAACAAGAAACAACGGGAACGGCAATTTTTTTGTTCATGATTTGTCCGAACCCTTCGAGATGTTTGCCGACGAACAATTTGACATCATTGTTTGTGCGCTCGCGCTGGCATATATTCAGGATTGGACAGCGACTATTCAAGAATTTTGCCGAGTGCTGAAGCCCAAAGGAATACTTGTTATTTCGACCGATCATCCATTTTTTGACTTTACATTTTTCCGTTCGACACACTATTTTGCCATAGAAAATGTGCGCTGTGTTTGGAAAGGATTTGGCATACCGGTTGAAATCAACACGTACAGAAGACCTTTGAGCGAATACCTTTTGCCCCTGACCGACAACGGCTTTTACATTGACAAGCTGATAGAACCAAAGCCGACCAAAGAATTTGAAAAGCTCGACCCACGGCATTTTAAGGAACTCAACGAATTTCCCTCGTTTATGTGCATACGAGCTGTGAAAAGAGATTGAATTGAAACTAACGGAATCAATCCTCGTCATTATCAAATCCACTAACCCATTCATTTTATTTGTCTTGAACCATGAACAAAATCTTTCTACCCTTCTTGGTAATGATAGCCGTTACCTCTTGCCATAATGCCGAAGTAGACACGTTAAAAAAAGAAAATGCCTTGCTTTCTCAGCAAATAGCTGATTTGCACCAGGGCAAAACGCCCGCCAAAACTAAATACATACTCAAACTCCATCTCAAGCAAAGCCACTTTTCCTTGAGTATTAAAAAACATCTCAAAGATTACGCGAACTCTATTGATTTTGAAATACCCGTTGATAAAGAATACTTTGATTCGGTCAAGGAAGGGGAAAAAATTGTTGATAAATTTCGATTCGGTTCATTGGTGTTATCTGGTTCTTTTGGTGATTGGGAAATGACCGTCAAAGAGAAGGTAATCAGGTAAATTGACAAACTTTCCCCAAATTATGACGCATTGCGTCCTGAATTGAGTTGGATGCATTATCACATTATTTCCCGTGTGGAAGATGCCGCATTGCAACAAGTGTACAAGTGTATATGCACGAATACGTCCAAAGTGGCTGGAACACGCGCATACAATGAGCAGTTTATACTTTTGGAAATGGGAGTGATTGTGTAGATTAACGAATAACCTTGAAGTGGTAACCCCAACACGCATCAATATCGGAACAAGCAATGGCGTACAATAAATTCAAAATCCAAACCCTCAAAGAGCATTTTGGAATTGTCGTCCAGCGAAACTACTGGCTGCCGAAGAACTTTCCCGCCGTTGCAGAAGATACGCGCCTTATGGAAAGTCTGCACGAAGCAGCAAAGATATATCTCGGTAGCGAAAAAGCGCGGTCTGAGTTTGTCGTTACACCCATTTTGCAGGCTTTATTCAGAACAAATCACGACAAATTTTCTATCTTTTCCGGCTACGAGTTTTCCATTGATAAAACGAAGGGTTTGAGCGGATTCTGTGATTTTATCTTCGCGTCCCCGCAAGACACATTTATCGTGGAGGCTCCTGCTTTTTTTATCGTCGAAACAAAAAAAATGGATATTGACGACAACGCCATTGCGCAATGTGGTGCCGAATTGTATGCCGCTCAACTCTTTAACGCGCAAAAAGGCAAACCGCAGAAGGCTGTTTATGGGTGCGTAACAACGGCATATAGTTGGGGCTTCCTGAAGTTGGAGCAAAACATCCTCAGCATAGACCCCGACTATGTAAGCCTGAGTTTTAGTAATCCGTATCACGTGCTTGCTGCCTTGCAGTGGGTGTTGGATAAAAGTTTA
>JANYDO010000116.1 GCA_025363605.1 Candidatus Kapaibacterium sp. | reverse complement strand
TTGCACTCTTCAGCCGTCGGGCGAGAAATGATGGCTTAATCGCCCGAAAGGGAATAAGTACGTATGCGCTTCTCCAGAACGCATTGTTTTTACCTCAAATCCCCCGTTCCCCCTTTGTCAAGGGGGCAAATACGACATCTTTCCAATCGTCCATCACTCTTGAAATCATAGAAAAATATTTCCTCATCTCTCTGAATCAACAACATCCATGACCATCCGTACTTTTATTGGCAATGTCTTGTTGCCATTTTTCGTCCTCTTTAGCTACGAAGTGGCATATAGCCAGAACATTCAGAAAAAATCATTGCCCAAAACGGTAAAAGAAGCCGCTACGAAATACACGAGCTTCGTCAATCCCTTTGTCGGCACCGATGCGCACGGACACACGTATCCGGGAGCAGTAGTACCGTTTGGAATGATACAACCCAGCCCCGACACGCGCTTGACGGGATGGGACGGCTGCTCGGGGTATCACTACTCGGATTCTATTGTGCATGGTTTTTCGCATACGCATTTGAGCGGTGTGGGCGTGTCGGAGTACGGCGACGTTTTGCTAATGCCGACCGTCGGTGCAGTGTCATGGAAGGGAATCGAAGACAGCACAAGCACCAAAAGCGTAAGCACAAAAGGCTACGCATCACGCTTTCATCACATGAAAGAGCAAGCTCGTCCGGGTTATTACGCCGTGCAGTTGGAGGATGATAATATTTTTGCCGAACTCACCGCCACAACGCGCGTCGGCGTTCATCGCTACACGTTTCCGGCAAGCAACGAAGCAAACATCATTCTGGACTTGCTGCACCGTGATAAAGTTTTGGAATCCACTCTGCGCGTGGTCGGAAAAAATCGTATTGAGGGCTATCGCCGTTCTGATGCGTGGGCGCGTGACCAACGTGTCTATTTCGTCGCAGAATTTTCCAAACCATTCGCGTCGTTTGGCATTGCTACGGACGATACGCTCCGCAGCAAAACCGATAGCAAAACTGACAGCGCAAGCGGCACAAATCTGAAAGCATTCGTGCGCTTTACGACGAAAAAGGGCGAACAAATTATTGTCAAAGTTGCCATTTCTGCCGTGAGTTTGGACGGCGCACGGAAAAATTTGCAAGCCGAAGTAAGCCACTGGAATTTTGATAAAGTACGCCAAGAAGCCGATGCTGCGTGGGAAAAAGAACTGTCCGCAATTCAAGTAAGCCATGCGAGCACGGGCGGCGGCACAACCGAACAACTCCAAACATTTTACACGGCGCTCTATCACACCATGAACGCACCCAACGTGTTTATGGATGTGGACGGGCAATATCTTGGCTTGGACAAAAAAATTCACACCGCAAAAGATTACACGCACCACACGATTTTTTCGCTTTGGGATACCTTCCGCGCTGCGCATCCGCTCTATACCATCATCCAGCCCAAACGCACACGGGATTTTGTTAAAACGCTATTGGCAGATTATGAAGATGGCGGGCGACTTCCGGTCTGGGAATTGGCGGGGAACGAGACGGATTGTATGATTGGCTATCACGCCGTATCGGTCATTGCTGATGCTGCTGCCAAAGGGATTACCGATTTTGACAAAGAACTGGCGCTCAAAGCCATGAAGCACAGCGCCGAACTCAATCACTTCGGTCTGGAGGCATACAAAAAGCAGGGTTTTATTGGCATCGAAGATGAACATGAATCCGTCTCGAAGACGTTGGAGTATGCCTACGACGATTGGTGCATCGCGCAGATGGCGAAAACACTCGGCAAAAGTGACGATTACACAACGTATATGCGGCGGGCGCAATACTATAAAAACCTCTTCGACCCCGAAACAGGCTTCATGCGCGCTCGCAAAAATGGCGGTTGGTTCACGCCATTCGACCCGCGCGAAGTAAATTTTCATTACACCGAAGGCAATAGCTGGCATTATAGTTTTTTCGCGCTGCAAGACATCAAGGGTTTGATACGGCTTCTGGGCGGCATTGAACGTTTTGATGCAAAGATTGATGCTTTATTCAACGCTAATCCGCAAACAACCGGACGCGAACAAGCCGATGTGACGGGACTTATTGGGCAGTATGCGCAAGGCAATGAACCGAGCCATCACGCAGCCTATCTCTACAACTACGCTGGTAAGCCGTGGAAAACGCAAGCAATGGTGCGCCGCATTCTCGACAGCCTCTTCACACCAAAGCCCGACGGACTTTCCGGCAATGACGATTGCGGGCAGATGTCGGCGTGGTACGTTCTGAGCAGCTTGGGTTTGTATGCCGTTACACCCGGTTCGCCTGTGTATGCGATTGGTTCGCCACTTTTCGGTGAGGCACGTTTGAAACTTGAGAATGGAAAAACGTTTGTCGTAAGGGCGGACAACAATACCAAAAGTAATGTCTATATCCAGTCCGCCACGCTGAACGGCAAGCCGTACACGAAGTCGTTTATCACGCACTCGGATATTGTTGCGGGCGGTGAACTGGTCTTCACGATGGGCGCTTTGCCAAACACGGCGTGGGCTTCGGGCGAGAACGACAATGCTGCATCGAGCATCAGCGACGTACCTTTTGTTCCTGTGCCGATAATCGAATCAACCAATCATTCGTTCAAGGTTTCGATGGAAGTGCGGATGAAAAATGCTGATGGGCAAGGCACGAAAATTTTCTATACGACCAATGGTTCTGAGCCAGCTACAAGTGAAAGTGCGTCGTTGCCATCGGCGACAATGCCCAGAACGAAACTCTACACGAAGCCGTTCCTCGTCACCACTACCTGCACAGTAAAAGCACTTGCGGTGAATGCACAAGGCGAAAAAAGTTTTACCACCGCCGCACAGTATTTTCATGTTGCTAATAGTTGGAACGTCCAGCTGCTTTCGGAATTTGTGCCGCAGTATGGAGCCGGAGGCGCTGGCGCGTTGGTGGATGGCTTGCGCGGCGGTCGAGATTTCCGCACCGGCGCATGGCAGGGATATTGGGGCAAAGACTTCGAGGCAATCGTGGACATGGGAACGCAGCAAACAATTACCAAACTCGGCGCGGGATTTTTGCAGGATGTTCGCCCTTGGATTTTTATGCCGAAAAGCGTCGAATTTTCAGTGTCGGTGGATGGAAAAACATTTACGAATGTGGCGACGGTTCAGAATACCGTGCCGGATACCGATTACGCTGTCATAACCAAAGATTTTGTGCAGACTATTCCTGCACAAAAAGCTCGCTACGTGAAAGTATTTGCCCGCAACTACGGCGCATTACCACGCTGGCACGAAGGCTTTGGCGGACAGGCGTATATTTTTGTGGATGAGATTCTTCTGACAATTGCAAAATAACAACGACAAAATAATAGATATTATCCATGTTATCGTAGATACGATACAAAGCACACCAAATATTTGGCAGAAGCCATGTATTGATACTGGATTCCCGCCTTCGCGGGAATGACAAAACGCTAACTTAGATAATCTCTAATGTATCATCAGAGTTACCCATGAGGTTCGTTATGAGCCGGAACTACAAATTCAGCCTTATCGCCATGAGTGTCATATTCGTCTATCTCGCTCTTGTGGCGTTTTCGGTACCCGTTGCCGATAGCTCTGCTAGCTTCGCTGAAGGAGGCAATGTGGAGACCGACAAGTTTCTTTTTTCCTTGCTTTCGCCGGAGGAAACGGGATTGAATTTCACCAACAAACTGGAAGAAAACGACTCCCTGCACGTGCTTAACTACGAATATCTCTACAATGGTTCTGGTGTGGGCGTGGGAGATTTCAACGGCGATGGACTACCGGATGTATTTTTCTCGGGCAATACCGTACGAAACAAACTCTTTCTGAACAAAGGGAATCTACGCTTTGAGGATGTAACCGCACAAGCAGGTGTGGCGGGCAATGGCACGTGGTCGACCGGTGTCAGTGTGGCGGATGTCAATGGCGACGGCTTGCTCGACATCTACGTTTGTCATTCGGGTAAACTTCCCAAAGGAAAACTTGCAAATGAGCTTTTCATCAATCAAGGGCTTGGAAGCGCTCAGGCAACAGGCATTCCAACGTTTGTGAACAAAGCAAAAGAGTATGGTTTGGATGCCGAAGGGACACAATCCACACAAGCCGCATTTTTTGATTACGATCTTGATGGCGATCTTGATATGTTTTTGCTCAATCACTCGGTTGTCACGTACAATCCGTTGCTGAACACCCGTAAAGTTCGCTCCACGCCTAGCCCCGAATATGGAAATCGCTTATTCCGAAATGATTCTGAAAACGGGAAAATTATTTTCACTGATGCAACCAAAGAAGCGGGCATTGTGAATAATCCGATAAATTACGGCTTGAGCGTTGTTATCAGCGATATTGACGGTGACGGCTGGCCCGATATTTACACCACGAGCGATTATGCGGAACAAGATTATTGCTATATCAATAATAAAAATGGAACGTTTCGGGAAACGATGCGCCGCTCGTTTACCCATATTTCTCAGTACTCGATGGGTGCAGATATTGCCGACTACAACAACGATTTGCGACCCGACGTGATGACGCTCGATATGCAGCCGGAGGACAATCGTCGCCAAAAGTTGCTCAAGGGCGCAGACGAATACGACCAGTATCATTTGCTTGTTGATAGCGGGTATCATCACCAAAATATGCGGAATATGTTGCATCTCAATCAAGGCTTGGATGCCCGTGGTGACGTGCGTTTTAGTGAAATCGGACAATTAGCGGGTGTCAATGCTACGGATTGGAGTTGGTCGGTACTCTTTGCCGATGTGGATAACGATGGTTGGAAAGACCTTTTTATTACCAACGGCTATCTGCGGGATTATACCAACATGGATTTTCTCAAATATACCGTTGCCGATGCACGACTCGACGAAGCAAAAAAAGGGAATGTGAAATTTAGAACATTCGACCTCGTAAAAAAAATGCCTTCTACAAAACTTTCTAATTATGGCTTTCACAATAACGGTGACTTGACCTTTAGCAACCAAACAAAAGAATGGGGATTGCAGCGCCTCAGCGTTTCCAGTAGTGCTGTGTATGTGGATTTGGACAACGACGGTGATTTGGATTTGATAGTGAATCACCAAAATGAACCGATTTCGATCTACCGAAATAATGCCGAAACAATGCTCAAAACAAGCTACCTGAACATCCGTTTGAAAGGGCTTGGAGAAAATCAATTTGCTTTGGGAGCGAAAGCAATCGTAACAAGCGTATCGGATGGCAAGACAACGCGGCAAATGCAGGAACTGTATCCTGTGCGCGGTTATCAGTCGTCGGTGGACTATACATTGCATTTTGGTTTGGGCGCGAATGCGGTCATTACAGGCGTGACGGTATTCTGGACAGATGGTTCTGTCAGCCAAGTGCAGAACACCGCGCCAAACAAAACACTCACTCTCAATCAAGCAGATGCGAAGGCAAGTGGCACGGCAAACTTTGAAGCACTCACAAAGCAGACGGAAAGCGCATCTGGAGTGGTATTTTCGGACATAACAAAGCAAGCAGGAATAGATTTTGTCCACACTGAAAATGATTTTGTTGATTTCAAATCCGAGTTTTTGCTGCCTTATCAGCTTTCACGGCTTGGTCCTGCGCTTGCCGTAGCAGATGTGAACGGCGATGGTTTGGACGATATATTTTTGGGTGGCGCAATGGAGCAAATGAGTATGCTCTACCTTCAGAAAAAAAATGGACAATTTGAAGCCGCACATCTGCAAGCGTGGAGCAACGACACACAAAGCGACGTTGTGAATGCGCTCTTTTTTGATGCCGATGGTGATGGCGACAACGATTTATATTGCGCTCACGGTGGCAACGAACCCGATGTAAATTCAGAAGCATATCAAGACAAGCTCTATTTGAACGACGGCAAAGGCAACTTCACAAAGGCAGCGGAAGCATTGCCCGAAATGAAAACCAGCACGCAGGCTATTGCTGCGAGCGATTTCGACGGTGATGGCGATATTGATTTGTTCGTGGGTGGGCGCTGCCTGCCGGGTGCGTTCCCGCTGTCGGGCAGAAGTTACCTGCTCCGTAACGATTCTCGTGGCGGTGTCGTGCGCTTCACCGATGTTACAAAAGCAATGTGCGAAGAATTGCTTCAGCCAAACGCTGCCCAGTCAAATGCTATCCAGCCAAATGCTGCGCAGCCAAGCGCATTAGGTTTGGGTATGATTACCAGCGCTGTGTGGCAAGACGTGAACGGCGACAAATCACCCGATCTCATATTAGCGGGCGATTGGATGCCGATAAAACTTTTTATGAACGAGAGGAAAGCAACTACTTCACCGGACGAAGCACTTATTTTACGCGACGCTTCATTGCAAGCGGGTTTGCAGAATACCAGTGGTATGTGGACAAATATCACCGTAAGCGATTTGAACGGAGATGGCGCACCGGATTTCATTGTCGGTAATTGCGGGAGTAATAATCAATTCAAAGCAAGTGTAAGCCAGCCCGTGCAGATTTTTGCCAGTGATTTTGATAAAAATGGTATGCTGGATCCGATTTTGTGTTATTATGTGCAAGGCAGAAGCTACCCGTATGCATCGCGTGATGAGCTTTTGGAGCAGATTACACCGCTCCGCCGGAAGTACGTGAAATATGCCGATTATGCCGATGCAACCGTAGAAACTATTTTTTCAAAAGAGCAAGTAGCGGCGGCAACCGTTTTTACCTGTGATTACACGGCAACGAGTGTGTTTATGAACGACGGCAAAGGACATTTTACCATAAAGGCATTGCCACCGATGGCGCAGATTTCAAAGGTGCAAGGCGCGGTAGTGGACGATTTTAATGGCGACGGACGCAAAGACGTGTTGCTTGCGGGAAATTTCTATTCGTATCGCGTACAAATGGGACGCTGCGATGCGGGACTGGGACTACTCTTGCTCGGCGACGGCAAGGGAAATTTTGCTCCCCAAATGCCTTACCAAACCGGTTTGTATGCCGGAGGTGATGTTCGAGGTGTAGCAAGTGTACGGGCGGGTGTGAGTGGAAAATTACTTATCATTGCAAAAAATGATGAAGCAGTACAAGTTATCCAATGGAGAAAACCATGAAGCGAGTGTTTATTGTCAACGCTATGAATGTAGCGCTTGGGGTGTTGTTCTGTTTCGGCGCACCCAGCCTTTTCGCACAAGATACATGGAAGCAATGGGAGCGTGATGCAACGCCATTGCACCGTGCCTCGCAAGCACTGACGGGAGTAATAGTACACGATATTTTTCCGCCGACTGTTGCTAGTCGCATTTATGTGTATGCCGGAGTTGCTGGGTATGAAGTGCTTGTGCAAAACAGCAATGAATATTCGTCACTCGCTGGGCAATTGAATATGTTGCTTGATGCACCTCGTGCGACCAGTCCGGTAAGTTACTCCATTGCGGCAGTAGCAGCTTTCACAGAAACGGCAAAAAAACTTGTATTTTCCGAGCAAGCATTAGAGGATTCCGTACGGAACATTTATGCGTGGTATGCGGCAAAAGGCTATCCACCTGCGCTGATAGATTCTTCCATACTTTTCGGTAAGCGTGTCTCGGTCTTTGTACTGGCGTGGTCGGCAAAAGATAAATATAAAGAAACACGCGCGATGAAACGATATTCGCTCAAAAAAACGCCCGGAACATGGATACCTACTCCACCGGGCTACATGGCAGCTGTGGATCCGCACTGGAGCAAAATACGAGCAATGGCACTGGACTCGGCATCACAGTTCAAACCCGCTCCACCACCTGTCTTCAGCACAGACAAAGCAAGCGAGTTTTACAAACAAGCACTCGAAGTGTATGAGATTGGCAAAAATCCAACGGAAGAACAGCGTGCCATTGCGAGCTTTTGGGACTGCAATCCGTTTTTTCTTAACACGCAGGGGCATTTGAATTTTGCGACAAAAAAACTTTCACCCGGTGGGCATTGGATATCTATTGCGGGCATTGCGGCACGGAAGTCGGGTGCTGATATCATGCGTTCGGCAGCGGCATATACGCTGACAGCACTAGCTCTCTTCGATGGTTTTATTTCGTGCTGGGACGAAAAATATCGCAGCCAGCTTGTTCGTCCGGAAAGTTATATTAACGCAAGCATTGACGAGATCTGGAGACCACTCCTCCAAACGCCGCCCTTCCCGGAATACACAAGCGGACATTCGGTCATTTCGACCGCCTCGGCGGTGGCGCTTACGGCAATTTTCGGTGAAAATTTTGCCTTCGACGACAGCACCGAAACAGAATATGGACTGCCGATACGGAAATTTACATCATTCCGCGCAGCCGCTCAGGAAGCGGCTATAAGCCGTATGTATGGCGGCATTCATTACCGCGCAGCTATCGAAAACGGACAGGTGCAAGGCAAACGTGTCGGAGAACATTTATTAGCAAAAGTGCATTTCTTGAACGCGCTACCGAATGGCACACCACCGAAGAGCACTCAGCCCAAAAGCGGGCGGACAAACTAAGGTTTTGGCTACTAAGGCTTTGACTACTAAGGCGAGATTTTGCTCACTACAACCTCACTTGAAAACTTGATACTATTTTATCAAATCCAATCATGAAAACAACGAGATTCTTTCTTGCCGTCATCGCAGTTTCGCTGCTTACATCAGCGCTAACTTTAGCCCAACCAATGACCGACCCGCAAAAACGCGCCCAAGCCGAAAAAGTAAAAACTGCCTGCGCCCGTGCTTGGAGCGGCTATAAGCAATATGCGTGGGGCTATGATGCGTTGCAGCCCATCACCAAAAAAGGGCATAACTGGTACGGGACTTCCTTGCTGATGACTCCTGTGGATGCGTTCGATACGTTTGTTCTTCTTGGTTTGAAGCGGGAAGCGAAAGAAAGTAAAGATGTGATTTTGACTAAACTGAATTTTAATGGTTCTAAATGATTTCAGTTGGAAAAGAGTTACCTTGCATGAAAAAAGTATGCTCAGTCCAGAACAGTTTTTCTCGCAGATGCTTCAATTAGAAGCACCATTTACGCTGAACCGTGTAGAAACCGTGATGAGCGGCAG
>JANYDO010000002.1 GCA_025363605.1 Candidatus Kapaibacterium sp. | reverse complement strand
TAGAGATATTGTCTTTCACCACCACCACCATACCCTCAAGCGCACGTGCCGTGCCGTCTTGGAAGCGTTTGTCGCTTTCGGCGGCTTGCGCTCTTGCTTCGGTGGCATTCACCGTGAGAATAGCGTTAATAGCGGGATTCTTCGCTTCTATTATCGAGAGAAATTGCTCCAAGGTAGCGGTACACGTGGTTTTGTTGGCTGTGCGGTCTGCGCGAAAGGCTGTGTAAGATTTCATGCGTGAAAAATTGTGGAAGACGGGAGAAACGGATTGGGCAAAGTATTACGGTTTTGTGGGGTCAATAGCAATAGCATTTTCCGCCGGACGGATGACGACAGTCGGCGTTTCGGGTGTTGCTGCGGGCAATTCTTCCGCAGTAGGCGAAGCGTTCGACGGTGAAGAGGCTTCGGTGTGTGCCTCGAATGGCGTTTGTGCAGTCGCACTCAGTTCGCCAGCGGGCGAAAGACTCCGCACAAACGCAGGTAACTCTGCGTTGGTGGAAGCGTCGTCGTGATGCTGCTTCTGCACGAGTTCCTCCACTTCATCCGTCATTGCGTTCATGTTGCGCTGGAACTCAGTCTGAGCCTTACGCAATTGAGCCATTCCCTTGCCGAATGAACGTGCAAGTTCCGGCAGTTTTTCTGGTCCGAAGAGCAGTAAAACCGCCATAACAATAAGCAAAAGTTCGCCGCCACCAACGTCAAACATTGTTTTGAAGAAGTGTTGAGTTTTGAATGCTGAGTTTTGAATTGAGAAAAGCGACTACTCGCTTTACGCTTGTTTCTTGTCTTTTTCCTCGTCGCCGCTTGCAGCTTTTTTGAATTCCTTGATGCCAGAGCCAAGACCTTTCATCAGTTCAGGAATTTTATTATAGCCAAATAGTAAGATGACCAAAAAGGCAATCACGAGGATTTCGGGAGTTCCTAAGCCAAACATAGTGGTAGTGTGAAAAGTGAGAAAAATTCATTCAGAAAGAACAACAGCGCGAAAGCGTAAAAGTTACGATGAAAGCAGATTTTATGCTTTCGCCGTTTCGACTTCTAGCTCTTCGGGAGCGGCTGTGCCGTTTGTGTCGGGCTGTGCGGCAACTTGTGCTAATTTTTGTTTTACGTCTGCTTCCAAGTGTGCCAAAAGTTTCGCATTTTCTTTAAGGATAATGCGCATTGAATCGCGCCCTTGAGCACGTTCGTCGCGGTAGCTGAACCACGAGCCGCTTTTGGCGATGATTTTGTGTTCGAGCGCAAGGTCAATCATATCGCCGAGCTTGGAAATACCTTCGTTGTAGAGAATATCAAATTCCACTTCTTTGAATGGCGGCGCAACCTTATTTTTCACAATCTTGATTTTCACACGATTGCCGACTGTCACATCGCCTTCTTTAATCATATCTTTGCGGCGAATGTCCATGCGCACCGAAGCGTAGAATTTGAGAGCATTACCGCCCGTTGTGGTTTCGGGATTACCGTATATCACGCCGATTTTGGATCGTAACTGATTGGTGAACATCACCGTTGTTTTCGATGCACCAATAGCAGCATTGAGCTTACGCATCGCCTGAGACATGAGACGAGCGTGCGAACCCATTTGTGCGTCGCCCATATCGCCTTCAATCTCGACACGCGGCGTGAGTGCTGCCACCGAGTCAATGATAATCACGTCAATCGCACTGGAGCGGACAAGCGTTTCAACGATTTCGAGCGCTTGTTCGCCAAATTCGGGCTGTGCCAGAAGCAGATTGCTGAGGTCAACGCCCAAGCGTCGTGCGTATTGAATATCCAGAGCGTGTTCGGTATCAATAAATGCCGCCACGCCGCCATTTTTCTGTGCTTCGGCGATAATGTGCAAACAAATCGTGGTTTTGCCCGACGATTCCGGTCCGTAAATTTCGATAATCCGTCCGCGCGGTACGCCACCGATACCAATTGCGTTATCCAGCGAAATACATCCTGTCGAGATAGCATCCATCGGCACGACTACTTTATCGCTCAGGCGCATAATAGCACCCTTGCCGTGGTCTTTTTCGATTTGATCCATGGCAGCCTGTATTGCTTTTTTACGGGCTTCTGCGGGACTTACAACGTCGTTCTTATCAGCTTTGGAAGCCTTCGTTGTTTCTTTTACGGCTTCTTCTTTTTCTTTTGCCATTGTACTACCTCTTCAGGGGAAATCGTGGTTGTGCCACGTGGGGACGAGAAACGTTTTTAGAATTGTTGTAAATTAACATAAGTTCCCGTTTCCGACAAGTTTTTCGCTTGAAGGCTTTGCATGGTGCCTCTGCGCCCAAAGTGAGCAAACGTAGAACGAGAAATTAGGATTTCTGTAAAAAAAATGTATATTAGTTGATATATCAACTAATGTTGTTTTCTCAAGGAGCTATTATGCAAACCGTATTTTTTCATCCTGTTATTATTCTCGCAGCACGCTTAGTGCTGGGTTCTGTCTTTGTCATTGCGGGGGTAGAAAAAGTAGTCAACCCTAATGCATTTGCCAAAGCAATCAATAACTATCAAATGCTGCCATTTGCGGCATTGAATGTGATGGCGCTTATTTTGCCGTGGCTGGAAGTACTCACGGGCGTATTCCTCATATTCGGTATTCGTCTTCGGGCAAGTTCAGCACTCATCGCGTCAATGCTGGTGGTGTTCTTGATTGCCATCGGAAGCGCTATGGCACGGGGACTAAGCATTGAGTGTGGTTGCTACTCTCAAGGCGGAGGCGGGGAAATTGTCGGCTGGAAAAAAGTGTTTGAAGACGTTGGATTACTGGTGCTGGCGGTACAAATATTTTGGGCGGCAACGCTCAATGATATTCTGCCCTTTTCGTTCGAGTCTATGCGTCAGCCGCAGAGCGCTTTACCGCAAGAATCTTTGTAATGCCGTGTTATAGCGAAGGACAAGCCTTTGTTGTCTGTTGTCTCAATATATATATCTATTGTCCCAACACGCATTTCGCCGTTTCCACACCAATCGTACTCCCCAGTGCTACGCCCATACCGTTGCACCCGAAGCCAATCACAACGTTTTTCTCGGTGCGTCGTACGATGGGGAGTTTGCTTTGGTGAAAGCCCATAATTCCTGACCAGCGATGTTCAACAGAAAACTCCGCGCTCGGTGCAATGACCTCGTGCAAGAGCCGCTCCAGTTCTTGCTGAATAGTGTCGTTGAGTGTCAGAGCGGTAGTTTCTTCTGCCTCGAAAGCCATATTCCTCGCGCCTCCGAAAAGAATACGTTGCCCTTCCGGTGAAGAAACATTGCGAAAATAATAGAAGCCCTCGTCGAAGTGAAATACGCCCCGAAAGCGCAGCCCGCTTATCGGCGTTGTGACGAGTACTTGTCCGCGCCCGGGCGTGATGCCGAGTTCTGGTGCAAATTGCGCAGTGAACGCATTTGTACAAAGCGCTACTTGTGCTGCTTGCATTACCACAGAATCGTCATTGTGCCGAAGGTGAAGCCGCGCCTCTGCGCCACCTTCCTCTATTTGCTGCACATCAGCTCCAAAAAAGAGCATCACACCCCGTTCCTGTGCCAAAGCCGCAAGCGAACGCATCATTTTGCCCGAATGAATTTGCCCCTCAAAATCACTTTGTACCAGCGCTTTGACGTGCTCAGTGTTAAAGCCATTGGAGGCAATAGCGTCGTTGTTGAGATAAAATGCTTTTTGCGGAAAAATGTCGCCAAGAACTGTGTTGACGCGCTCCAGTTGGTCAAGCGCAGAAATATTCTTCTCAAAAAGCAGTTCCGCGCCGCCGTGCTGCTCATAGCCACACGCCTCGTCGCCAAGACGTTGACGTAAGAGATGTAATCCCGCGTACCGTGCGCGAACAAGCTCGGCTGTGGCTTCTTCTCCGTTTGCGACTATATCGTGCAGAATTTCCGTCAAGCTGCCAAAACAAGCGAACCCCGCATTGCGTGTGCTTGCACCGCTTGGTATCAGCCCGCGCTCCAGCACTGCGACCGATAGTTTCGGATTACGTTCTTTGAGCGATATAGCGGTTGACAGTCCGATAATTCCCGCACCAATGATGATCACATCATAGCGCGTCCACGCCTCGCGTTCCCAGTAACTGAGCATAGTGATTGATAATAATTGTATCGGCATTGATGGATGGTTTGGTAATAGTGCGAGTGAATTTCTTCCTGCACTTCACCAAATTTGGTGAAAAATAGCAAATTTCTTGTAAATTACGAGGCTTCTTGTTCACACATTCGCCCCTGATGCGGTTGTCTATATCACGATGTTTACCAGTTTTACAAGACCCTTGTTATGTTTCAGACAGAGTTCTTTTCCTACCTACAGCTTGGCTTTAACCATATATCCGACCTCGGAGCATACGACCATATTCTTTTTGTTACCGCTCTTTGTGCGCTCTCCGATGTGCGCCAGTGGCGGCATTTGCTTTGGCTCGTCACGTCGTTTACTCTCGGACACTCGGTAACACTTGCGCTTTCGACGCTGAACATTCTTACGTTCCCCAGCCGGATTGTAGAATTTCTTATTCCCGTCACCATTTTTGCAACAGCTTGTGTCAACGTTGTTGCGCTCTCCAAGCGTCATGATTTTTTTGAGCAGAAAGCCGCCAACGGTAAAGGTGCGGGGCATGAGTTTACAAAATATGCAATGGCAGTCGGCTTCGGTTTCATCCACGGTATGGGCTTTTCGACCTTTCTCAAGAGTTTGTTGGGCAAAGAAGCCTCCATCACGATGCCACTATTTGCCTTTAACGTCGGCTTGGAGATTGGTCAAATGATGATCGTCGGCTGTTTGCTGCTTCTGACGCTTTTTGTCACGCGCTTGCTGCGGGTTGCGCGGCGAGATTGGGCGCTTATTGTGTCCGGTGCAGCGCTTGGTATAGCCCTGACGCTGATGCTGAAAAATTTTCCTTCGTAAGATGTTCGTGAGTTTTTTGCTGCATTCTCTTGTGCAGTTGTTTGCGGTTATTGTGCTGGTATCACCCGACCGCTTCACCATTTTTTTTTTTGTGTTATGAGTAGTTCTGATATGTCGCATAGCATTCCTTCGTGCGAATATTTCTCGCGATTCCAAGCGGCTTTGGGAATGATACTGCTTTGGATGGCTTGCAATTTTGCCTCGAATACGCGCCTTCATGCACAGCAAACCGATATGCAAGCAGTGAGCTACAACCTCAGCAATATGCTTCCCACTGACCTCATCAAAGCAACCATACAAGACGGACGTGGTTTTGTCTGGGCGGCATCCGACGCAGGAATAGTGCGCTTCGACGGGCGACATTCGACGTTACATCGCAATTTACCGAGCCTCTACACCAAAGGTTTTGCGCAGACAGCAAGCGGAGAAATACTTGTTCTTACCGATATGGGCTTGGTCAAAATTCGCGAAGAAGCCGATTCTGTGCGCTTTCCCGTTGTTCGGCTTGGTGCTACGGTGCGCACCGATTCTACACTGTTTTATCCTAAATCACTCTTTCTGGCATCCAACGGCGACATTTGGATTGGCGAACCCGATGCTATTGTTCGCTTGCGCAAAGGCGTAATGAAGCGCTTCCTCTTCGATGCTCGCTTCAAGACCGATAGTTTTGTGCGTTCTTTTTCTTTTGCCGAAGAACTTGACGGCACTATTCTCGCTACCGCACAACGCGGACACG
Organism: Candidatus Kapaibacterium sp.; assembly: GCA_025363605.1. Taxonomy (GTDB): domain Bacteria; phylum Bacteroidota; class Ignavibacteria; order Kapaibacteriales; family UBA4661; genus PH2015. The sequence continues at coordinate 2,978 of JANYDO010000002.1, read as the reverse complement.
GTCTTTTTCGCTTCGATGTCGCTACCGACCGTTTTGCTGAAATTTCCATTCGGAATACACCCTTCACCGAATCAAGTGCAATATTTCTCCGCGACAAAGCGAAACGTATTTTGTGGATTGGCACCAGTAATGGTTTGTTTGAAGTTGCGCTCGGAGAGCCGGACGCAAAGCGCGTTTGGAAGCCCATTAGCCCCCTGCGTGATATTAGCTGCCTTGCCGAAGATGATGCCGGAAATATCTACATCGGGACGTGGTATCAGGGACTGCACAAATTCAACGTTATCACCGGGCAAACACAGGCGCTATCCTACGTTGATTCCAAAACAATTAACGATATCCGCTTTGCTCCTGACGGCAACGTGTGGGTGAGTAGTGACGACGGTATTACCCTGCTCCATCCTTATACTTTCGCCAAGCCGGACTTGCCCTTTCAGCGTCCATTTATTCAGTACACGTTTTTGGCAAAGAATGGTGACGTTCTTGTGACCGACGGCGCTTCGATACAGCGCGTTACTCCGTACGTATACGCTCTTCCTCATAAAGAACTGCTTACGGTCATTGGACGTGATGTGGGTAGTATTGCGTGCATTACGGAACACGCTGATGGTAGCGTGTGGTATAGCACGGCGGGTGGTTTTCTTATCGTCACCCAAAACGGACAGTCGCGCTCTATCAATCGGCAATCAACGGAAAATTACTATTTCTATCTCTACTGCGACACGCATGGTATCGTTTGGGCGTGTCAAAATCCGAACGGACGTGTTTCCACGATTACGCCGAATGGCACGGCGCGAGTCTATGACGCAGCAAGTGGGCTAACATCCGGCGCGTATATCATTCGGGAGTCTCCGCGCGGTGAGCTTTTTACGGGCGGCGGCGGGACGGGCGGTTATCTTTTTCATTACCACCGCCAAAGCGACCGTTTTGAAGACCTCAGCGTACCGTTACCGTTCAAACTTGGCGAGCCGTTTATCGTCAACGACTTCGTTGCAGACTCTGATACAAGTATTTGGCTGGCAACCAACTACGGTATTGTGCATTATCACAATCGTGCCGTTGATACGCTCCCCCTTGCCAGTGAAGTGGCAAAAAAGAATGTATTGGCGATTGCCCTTGCTCCTCAAGGTGGAGTGATATTCGCAACCGACCACGGCGTGTATATGTATGTCAAAAATCAACTTATCGCCGTGGATTTGCGTATGGAAAAAATGGTCATGTCGCCGAGTTTTAGGAGCATGGTGATTGATACCGCCGGGCAACTCTGGCTTGGTACAAAATTGGGGCTGCTCTTCTCTCCAAAATTCGCCAAACTCGTTCCTCAAACGCAGATGCCGACGATTGTTTCGCTTCGTGCAAATGGTATGCGAGTAAGTAATGAACAGCGCAACCACGCAAGCGGTCTCTACCTTCAAGCAGAATTTACCTCACTTTGCTATCCCGCAGAAAAAGTACGCTACCAAACGCGTCTTGTGGGTGTGCGGGATGACGGAGCGCTCTTCGGCGCGGACACGGCATGGCATGAAGCCCGCTACAATGCCGAAGAAATTTTCCCTTCAGTAGCAAGCGGCGATTATCTCCTGCAAATTCGCGCCCAGCAAGAAGGCTATCTTTGGAGCGAACCGACGCAGTATCGCTTTACCGTGCAGCCCGCATGGTATGTGAGGTGGTGGGCATGGGTGCTGTATGTGCTGCTCATCGCGGGCTTGATGTATGGTGCAGCGCAGTATTGGGCGCGGCATTTAGCGAAGCGCAACCGCGTACTCAAGCGTATGGTGGATGAGCGCACCGCAGAAATACAGCGTCAGATTGGTATTCTGGACGAACAAGCGGGTGAAATTGAGATTGCGAACACGCGCTTGCAAGAGCAAAATCTCCAACTCGTTCAGTTCAACAACGAAAAAAATGACTTCCTTGGTATCGTAGCGCACGACCTCAAAAATCCACTCACGGGAATTATGATGACTACTTCCATGATGCGCACCTACTACGACAAACTCACGCCTGAAGAGCTGCGAGCGCAGGTGCAGCGCATTGAAGATACCGCTCATCGTATGCACGTCATTATCACGGAATTGCTTGATGTCAACGCCATCGAAACAGGTAATATCAACATTTCCATCAGTAACGTCAATATCACGCAAGCAGCAAAAAGCGTCGTAGAAGACTTCCGCGAACGCGCTGAAGCAAAACGCATTACGATTCATTTCCGTTCCGAGCAAGATTCTCTCTTGGTCTTGGCGGATGCACATTTAATCATCCAAATTTTGGAAAACCTCATTTCCAATGCGGTCAAATACTCACCGACGGATAAAAATATTTTTGTGAGCATCACACGCACTGAGCATCAACGCGTCCGTGCGGCGGTACGTGATGAAGGACCCGGACTTTCTCCGCAAGACAAAGACAAACTTTTTCTTAAATTTGCCAAACTTTCGGCACGTCCCACGGCAGGCGAAGATTCTACGGGCTTGGGCTTATCCATCGTTAAGCGCATGGTCGAGGCAATGCACGGCACGGTAACGTGCGAAAGTGAACTTGGGCAAGGCGCAGCATTTATCGTAGAGCTGCCGTCTGTCCAGCCGCCGTTTGGTTCTTAATTTCACCACCTCCAACACGACATAAATTTTCCATTTTTTTGATATTACAATGGCTGAACTTAGCACAAAACGTATTCTCACGCTACAAGAAGAAAAGCTCGTTTCGCTTCGGAAGCAGCATAAAACTGTGCTTAAAAAAATCAGCACCGAGCGTACTAAACTTACCCGACTGAAGGGTGAAATTAAACGCATCATGTCGTCGTCCGCAGGTGCGATGCAGTCGAAGATGCAAGCACTCCACAACGCACAAAAAGAAATGCAAAACGTACTGGAGCGCTGCGCACAATCAACGATGTTCAGCAAGTCTGAGCGCAAAGATTTTTATTGGATGAAGGAAGATTTGGGCGAAATGTTTGCCGGAATGATTCCACCGGAGATGAG
>JANYDO010000559.1 GCA_025363605.1 Candidatus Kapaibacterium sp. | reverse complement strand
CAAGGCTATTTGATAGCTCTCAGCGATATGCCACTTGTACAAATCAGCAGTATTGAAGCGCTCTGCAAGGATTTTCTTCTCCAAAAAAGTGAAGATGCAATATGCGCCCCAACGTTTCAAGGGCGACGTGGAAATCCGGTGCTGTTTGGTAATGCCTACAAAGCAGATTTACAACAACTTTCGGGCGATGTCGGTGCGAAGTCAATTTTAAGACGTTATGCGGGGCGAGTGTGCGAAGTGGAAACAGGTGATGAAGGAATCATGCTGGATATTGACACCGCAGAGGATTGGCAGCGCTTTCTGGAAAAAGAAAGCCACCGGACAGCGTGAGAGGCTGCGCGGCGGCAAAAAATAAATTTCTATTTTGTACGATTTAAGGACGAAGAGTGATAGTAGTGGTCGTGGACTGCCCAATAAACAAGCCAATACCATTACCACTCACATTCCATTGTGGATTTTTACCTTCACTGCTGAGGGGATTAAATTGCTGGCTTTCGTATAACCTTGATTGGGTCTGTAGGTAAGGGATTATACGCGCATCTCGTGCCTCAATGCTAAGCCTCATCACCAGATTTGCGGTTGGAATGACAAATGTTGTTGACGATGGTGGGGATGCAGGATTATAGCTATAGATGAGCAAATTTCCCTTGCTGTCCGTTCTGTTGGAATACGATGCACCGACAAACTGCCTTCCTGTTGAATCCGAAACGGGCGGCTGAAGATAGCCGGCATATTCCAACAGTGGTGCACGATTGGGATTAGTTGCATCCAGCAGACTAAAATACTGCAAGTTATACACTTCGCCTGTACGTGAAACTATCGGCACTCTCACGGAAGTTACGAGTGTCGTGTCTCGATATATTTGCGGATTACCGCCAAAGGGACCGCTGGAGAATGTACGCTCCGTTATATTCAACCGCCACACCAACGGCGGAATACTTTCCACAACAGGTGTGTATGGTACATACGTCGTCGCTGTAGCACTTTTACCTTGCCAATTCACTGTAAGCGTGTAGGTTTTTCCACTTTCTGCAATGAGTTCAGCAGGCGCTTCGTAGCAGGATGGACCGGCAATCAATCTACCGGAATTTGTACCGACGCTGTCCGATGCTGCCTGAAGACGAAGACGATATTCCCGCCCATCCACCGTAATACGAGCGTCCGCGTCAGGAATACGAACTTTGTCCATCATAAAAGTATCAAGCGGGGCGACAGTATGCGTGATTTGGATATTACGAATGGGCTGCCCGGCAATCACCGCACCGTTTATGACAAGCCGCTCTTCATGCGGAATGTTTGCATCTGTTATTACCTGACTGCACCCTACCAGCATCTGCACAATCAGAAAAAGGCTTGCAAGAAGCAATGCAGTTATGAGGAATGATGTCATTTTCAAAGATGATATTTTCATGGTTTTCCTTTTTCTTTTGTTAAAATTTGAAACCAAGACTTATCGTTGGCACAATACCGAACAGTGTGAATTGGTTCAGAACCGGTACAGAACCTGTAATTGCTGGGTTTGGAGTGCGCGGGGACTGATAATTCAAAATCCATGCAAACGGATTTTGGCGATTATAGACGTTGTAAATGTTGATGCTGAAATTGAACGGTAAATCAAACCACGTAAAGAAGTTTGTTAAATTCACATCCAATTTGTGAAAGTCCGGCAAGCGGAAGCCATTGCGCTCTGTGAAGCTGGTAAACTGTCCATTTCCGTAAAAATAACCCGTCGTTCGACTCGGCTGTCCCGGAACACCACCGAAATAGAACTGCGACGAAGGCATCGTATATGCTTGCCCGGTGGCAAACGTCCATGTGGCACCAATTTCCCACGCATCGCTTAATCTGTACATCGCCACAACCGAAACGTCGTGTCGGCGGTCATAACGCGGGAAAAATGTTTTGCCATCGTTCAGTTCTGCAAAAGTACGATTTGTCCATGAAAGCGTGTAGCCAATCCAGCCCGTAAGAGCGCCCAGACGCTTGTTGATAAAGAGTTCCATGCCATACGCTTCGCCGTCGCCACGAGTAAGTTGACTTTCTGCGGGTGTAAGAAAACCAAAATTTGCACCGTCTTTGAACTCATAGAGATTTCGCAACGATTTGTAGTATCCTTCCAGGCTGACGAAATACTCTTTGCCCAAAAGACTGGTTTCCACGCCTAATGTGTACTGCACAGAATTGCCCGGTAGAATAGTTTCGGTAGAAGGGAACCACGTGTCCGTCGGAAGTGCAATACCGTTATTGATAACGAGGTGCAAAAATTGATTTGCCACAGCAAAAGCACCTTTGATAGAAACGTCGTCCGTAGGCGCATACGCAAAGGAGGCTCGCGGCTCAGGAAGCAAGCGGTTTCCACGCTGAAAATAGGAAAGCCGTAAGCCAAGATTTGCCGTAAGACCTTGAGTAATTTTCCATTCGTCCTGCGCATAAACAGAGGCTTCCAGAGCATCTATTTTTCCTGAAGCGAGATTCACCATTTCGGCTATTTGCAAGACTTGCTCGTTGTTCGATTCCAGCACAGTCGTAAAGCGATGGAATGTTGCATCAAAACCCGCTTTAATGCTGTGTTCTTCAGTTGGATACCATTGCACATCTCCTCGCGCCGTAAAATCGCGTATTTGAGAAAACGTACGAAAACTGGTCGTATCGAAACTGTTTTGCGAGATAATTGTCGCGCCGAAGCGATAATCGGTATAAATCGCAGAAAAATTTGTGAAGAGCGAAGGTGAGATAATATGCATCCAACGCAAATTTCCTGTTGCATTACCCCAATCCACACTGAAATTTAGTCCGCCATTTGCTTGCTGATTTTGCGGAGCTAATACATCACTTCCAAAATAGCCACTGATAAACACACGGTCGTTTTCTGAGGCTTTATAGTTGATTTTTGCATTGAGGTCGTAGAAGTAATAATTGATGGGCGATTGACCTTTCGTTGCTAAATTGAGTAGCAAATCGAAGTAGGTGCGCCTACCGGCAACCATAAAGGTTATATCTTCTGTTATCGGACCTTCGACCATAAGGCGCGACGCAATGAGGCTGATATTCGCCGTTCCCGAAATTTTCTCTTTCGTTCCTTCTTTCATGGTCATATCAATAACGCTTGACAAGCGCCCACCATATTCTGCCGGAAACGCACCTTTTATCACCCGGACATCACGCATTGCGTCATTGTTGAATGAACTAAGAAAACCGCCTAAATGCGAGGGATTATAGACAACCACGCCATCCAGCAGAATCAGATTTTGGTCAGGCGAGCCACCACGCACATACAAGCCGCTTGAAAGCTCACTTGCTGCTTTGATACCGGGCATAAGCTGGAGAACACGAAAAATATCGGACTCA
>JANYDO010000539.1 GCA_025363605.1 Candidatus Kapaibacterium sp. | reverse complement strand
ATGCCGCGCACAACTACCCTATCGAGGTTATGCTTCCCAATAATGCTGCCCACCCTATCAAATCAGGCATGAGCGCGAGAATGAGTAGGCGAACTCACGAAGAACGTCAGGCAATTATGATTCCGCGCTTGGCGATTGTGGGCAGCATCAAGTCGCCGAGTGTGTATGTGGTGGAAACGGAAAATGGCAAAACGATTGCCAAAATGAAAAGTATTGTTTTAGGCGTAGAGCGCGGTACGAATGTTGAGGTAATAAGCGGATTGCAGCGCAGTGAGCGCCTCATGGTGAGCGGGCAAAACAATGTACGAAACGGTGCAGAAGTAATTGTGCAATAGTAGCACACAGTCGTCATTCCTGAATTATTCACAGCAAAGAGTTAAAAAAATGAATATCGTGAAAACATCTGTTGGAAACGAAACCGCAAAACTATTGTGGTTTGCGCTTGGCTCAGTGCTTATTCTTGGTGCAGAACTTGGAATCATGCAAACACAAGCATTCATGCGAAATGGCAATCTTCTCGCCGTTGCCATGACGATTGATATTTGCGTTGGAATTCCCGTTCTCTATTGGCTTTTGGTCGTGCGCCCGCGCCAACTTGACCCCATAACGATTCTTCCGGTTTTTGTGCTTTCCGTTGTTGTTGCGCAGTTGCTCATTCCCAATGCTTACCACGCCTCTATTAGGTTTGTTGAGTATGGCGTTGTGTGCAGTGAATTGGCGCTTGTGTTGTATGGTGGCATCAAGATTCAGCGAATTGTTAGGGAGTTTCGCCGTTTACAAAGCACCCGCAACGATTTTTTGCTGAACCTCCGCCGGAGCCTCGAAATAACATTGATGGGAGGCAAAGAAAATACTGCTTTGAGTATTCTTGCAAGCGAAATAGCAATGGTGCGGTATGCGTTCGCATGGCGCTCTGAAAAAGAAGTTATGGAGGGGAGTCAATCGTTTTCAACGCATAAAAAGTCACAATACTCGGCGATATTTTTTACCTTGCTTGCCGTGTGTATCGTCGAAGCAGTTGGTGTTCATATCTTGGTAGCACTTTTCTGGAATGGGGCTGCCGCGCTTGTCCTCACGGCACTTAGCGCGTACACGCTACTTTTTCTTGTGGCTGATTTCAGAGCAATCGTCCAGCGCCCTTTTGTTCTGGAAGACCGATATTTGCTTGTTCGCACGGGTATCCGCTGGACGGCGGAGATTCCGTTTGAGGCAATCAGCGATGTACGCCTTGCCCCGAAAAGACTTGATGAAAATATCATCCGCAGGATGAAGCGTATCACGCCTTTTGGCGCTCCCAATGTACTGCTGGAATTTTCTACAAAGCAGGAAATACGCGGACTCTACGGGATAAAACGTGAAGAGATTCTTTTAGGATGTTCGGTAGATAGTGCAGAGGAATTTGTGCGTTTAGTGCAAGAAAACCTTGAAAAGCGCCCCGTTACTCAAAAATATCACTCACCTGAAGCGTGATGCCTGTAGCAGGGTCGGTAAGCGTTTCGCCAATTTGAAAATATGTTTTAAGGCGGTTTGCTTGCATCACTAAAATTGTTTTGAGTCGAGGTAGCACAATCCAACAAGATTTCACGCCGCCGGAGAAGTAATCTTCGGCTTTGTCAAGCAAATTTTCTAGGACTTGAGTAGGTGATAAAATCTCAATTGTTGTCAGTGGCGGCTCAAAAAATGAAATTTCATCGCGTTCCCAGTCAATTAGCATTTTTGGAAAAATAGTAACATCGGGCGTATGCTTGTCACCGTTGAGTGTTACAGACGATTCCGACAAGATTGAATATTTTTGACGATACGCACTTTTGAGAGCAAAAATGAGCGCTGCTTGTGCGATACTGTGATTTTTACTCGGCATCGGTTTACCTCGTTCTAATTCGTAATCAGAAAGTTGACCATCTTGCAACGCCGATGGTGGCTGAAGTTCTAAAGTTTCCATAGCAAAATTCTCACAATACAGTGGAGAAATATTGAGCGTAAAAGTGATGGTAACAAAATACTAAAATTTGCATTAAAATACTATCAAACCTTTGTTCTGAAGCCGTTATGACGATTACCGAACTTTCCATCAAGCGACCGATACTCATTGTCGTGATTTTCCTTGTGCTTGGTGTGCTTGGCGTTTTTAGCTACAACCAGCTTTCTTACGAGCTTTTGCCCAAAATGTCGTCGCCCTTTGTAACGGTCGTAACGGTCTATCCGGGCGCAAATCCGAGTGAAGTGGAGAACGCCGTCACAAAAAAAATCGAAGAGGCGGTAGCGGGCGCTGAGAAGCTCAAGCGCGTGTTCTCGACCAGCAGCGAGAACGTTTCGACGGTGTTCGTGGAATTTCAGCAGAGCGCCAATGCTGACCTTGCTACACAAGATGTACAACGCAAAATCAATGAAATAACCGACCTGCCGACTGGCGTAAAACGACCTGCTGTGCTGAAGTTTCAATTGGATGCAATTCCGGTGATTCGCATGGCAGTTACGAGTGCTATGCCTCCACGAGAGTTTGCGCAACTTCTCAAAGACCAGATAAAACCACGCTTGGCGCAAATCAAAGGCGTTTCGCAGGTGTCGCTTGTGGGATTGGCGGAGCGCGAAATTAACGTGAACATCAATGCCGATAAACTTCGCGCCTACAACGTTTCCATCGTACAGGTTTCCGAAGCAATACGCCGTGCCAATCTTGACGTTCCGGCAGGGCGCGTGAACGACAAAGACGCACAGTTTGGCGTGAGAGTGCAAGGAAAGTTTGAGAATGTCGAAGACTTGAAAAATTTGGTGATTACGTCCATGCCCGCACAAAATGGCGCTGCGCCGAGTGTCGTGAAATTAATCGATGTTGCGGAAGTGAATGACGGCGCACGGGACGTAGAAACGCTCTCGCGCCTGAATGGTGCGGATGCCGTCGGCGTACTTATTCAAAAGCAAAGTGATGCAAATACGGTTGCCGTGAGCGAACTTGTCCGCGCTGAAATTGAGAAATTGCGTACCGAGCAGCCCCAAATGACCTTCTCGATAGCGCAAGACGCTTCGGAGTTTACACTGGAAGCGGCAAATGCTGTTGTACACGACCTCGAAATTGCCGTTTTTTTAGTGGCGCTTGTCATGCTTCTTTTCCTGCACTCTTGGCGTAATTCCTTGATTGTGATGCTCTCGATTCCGGCTTCGCTCATCAGCACATGTATTGCGATGTACGTGTTCAATTTTTCGCTGAACTTAATGACACTGCTCGCCATGTCACTTGTGGTGGGGATTCTGGTGGATGATTCGATTGTCGTCTTGGAAAGTATTTATCAAAAGCTCGAACACGGTATGGAGCCTCGTGCCGCAGCGCTCAAAGGGCGCATGGATATTGGCTTTTCGGCGCTTGCCATTACGCTGGTGGATGTGGTGGTGTTTCTACCGCTTTCGCTAGTGTCGGGTTTGATTGGCGATATTATGCGACAATTTGCCCTTGTGGTGGTTATTTCCACGCTTCTGAGCCTCTTTGTGTCCTTCACGCTAACGCCGATGCTCGCTTCAAGGTTCTCGCGCTTGGAGAACCTCACCAAGGGAACGCATATGGGGCGCTTTGGGCTTTGGTTCGAGCAAGGTTTTGAGCGCCTTACTGCTTGGTATGGCGGCGTATTGGCGTTTGCTCTGCGACATCGCATTATTGTTGGCGTGAGCGCGTTTGCTCTGCTTGTTGGTTCGTTTATGCTGCCCGCGCTTGGTTTCATCGGCTCGGAGTTTATTTCATCATCGGACAAAGGCGAACTGTCAGTTTCTATTACGCTTCCGCCCGGAACGCCGTTTGAGGAGACAAATCGTATCGTGCGGGAAATTGAGAAAAAGTATGCCGCTATGCCGGAAGTGCGCAAACTCTTTACAAATGTTGGCTCCTCCTCAAGTGGCTTTGAAGCACAGTTCTCCGGCAATAATGCCTACATTGACGTTTCGCTCACACCGAAAGCACAGCGAAGCAAGCCCGAACAAGAAGCGCAGCAAATCTCGCTCCGCATGAAAAAACTCGCGCAAGAATTTCCGGGCGTAAAAGCCCGCGTCGCACCGATTGGCTTATTCGGGCAGGCAGACGATTCCCCGATTCAGGTCTTGGTGTTTGGTGCAAATCGTGATTCGGCAACTGCCGCAGGGCTCATCATTGCTGAGATTCTGACGGGTATCAATGGTTCAGCCGATGTGCGCCTTTCGCTTGAAGACGGCAAGCCCGAAACCCGCATAGACATTGACCGCGAGAAAATGGCAAGCTACGGGCTATCGTTGGAAGAAGTCGGCTTTGCGGTGCGCACGGCGCTTGCGGGCAACGACGATACGAAAATCAAGCTTCAGGGAACACAAGGTTCGGTGGAATATCCTGTGCGCATCAGACTGGATGCGGCTGACCGCAACCGCACGGAGCGACTCAAAAATCTCACCTTTCAAAATATAGCGGGGCAGCGCGTGGAATTGCAGCAGTTCGCCCGTGTGGAGCAGTCGCTAGCGCCTTCGCAGCTTGACCGCCGCAATCGCAATGCTTCGGTGATTGTCTATTCCAAAGCTGTCGGTCGTCCAAGCGGCACGATGGGCGAGGAGTTACAAGCAAAAATCAAAGCTGCGCGTTTGCCGACGGGCGTGAAGGTAGATTATTTGGGCGATTTGGAAAATCAAGGCGATGCTTTCGGAAGCCTTGGTTTAGCGCTGCTTGCAGCTATTCTGTTTGTGTATTTACTCATGGTAGCGCTCTACAACTCGTGGGTGTACCCGTTTGTGGTGCTGTTTTCAATTCCTGTCGCAATGGTCGGGGCATTGCTGGGGCTGGCTTTGGCGATGAAATCGCTGAATATTTTTTCGATTTTGGGAATTATTATGATGACGGGCTTGGTGGCGAAAAATGCGATCCTGCTCGTTGACCGCACCAATGCCGCTCGTGCTGAAGGCTTGGACGTAATTCCGGCACTGCTTGATGCAGGACGAACGCGCCTTCGACCGATTGTGATGACGACGATTGCAATGGTGATTGGTATGCTCCCGATTGCGCTTGCTGACGGTGCGGGCGGTGAGTTCAAGTCCGGGTTGGCAGTGGCGCTTATTGGCGGGCTGACCAGTTCGATGTTTCTGACGCTCTTACTTGTCCCAACGGTCTATGTCGATATTGAGCATTTACGCGCTTTTACGCTGCGCATGGTTGGAAAACTAAGCAAATCTGTTATTCCTTCGCAATCACCAGATGTTTCTGAACATTCTTCTCATAGTCAAACTAACGGTCATGCCAGTAAAGCAAGTAATGGTGAGGTTTCGAGTGTTTCGTCATCAGCAAAAGTGTTGACTGTTGTGCTTGTTATTCTCCTGAGTGCGAGTGGCTTTTCGGCAAATATTTTTGCTCAAAACATTTTCAAAGCCCCGCAGCGACTAACGCTTCAAGAAGCGGTGAAAATCGCTTTAGCTCAGAACCCGGAACTAGCAATTGCGCGGCTGGAGGAAGACAAAGCCGCACAAAAAGTACGGGAAATGCGTGGAAGTTTTTTGCCGCACGTAAGTGCATCATTGCAGTATGTCCGCAATATCCAAGTGCCGGTGTTTTTCTTTCCGTCCTTTGGATTTGACCCTGTGCGAGGTTTAGTGCCGATAGAAGGGCAGCTGCAAGCGATACGTGCAGGCTTGGCAAATTCCTACACAGTGACAGGTAGCGTGAATATGCCGATTATTCAGGAGGATTTGCGCCATGCAGTGCGAATGTCAGAAATTGCACAAACCCTAAGCGCCGAAAGCAGCGTGGGCGCTCGTGTGCAGAAAGCACGAGATGTAAAAAAAGCGTATTATGATGTTCTCATGGCAGAAGAACAGGAGCGGCTTTTGCAGCAAAGTATCGGGCGGAGCGAGGAAACGCTGGCGCAGGTGCGTTCACTGTCGGCAAAGGGCTTGGCAACAGAGACGGACACGCTTCGGGCGTATGTAAATGTGGAAAATCAACGCCCCATGCTGACCAAAGCAGCAAACGGCATTCGCGCTGCCCGGGCGCTTTTGTCGGTAACGTTGGGATTGGAACATAGCCGGACGATTGAATTAGCCGATACGCTTTCGCCGACCCTGCAAGCCGCTTCCGTTCTTGCCTACGAAGCAGCGCTTCAGCAAGCTCTATCGCGCTCGGATATAAAACAACTTGCTTTCCGCAAAGACCTTGCCGATGCCGAAATTGCTTCCAATGTGGCGGGGCATCTGCCTTCGCTGGCGGCGTTTGGGCAATATCAAATCATTTCGCAATCAGATAATTTTGAACTCGGCAAGCAGCAATTTCCGAATAGTTCGTATGTTGGCGTACAAGTCGCAGTGCCGATTTTCTCCGGTTTTCGCACCGATGCAAAAGTTCAGCAAGCAATGCTTGGCAAATTACAAGCAGAAAAGCAGTTTGATGTTGCGAAAAATATTGTTGGTGCGGAATTGCGTGTTGGGATTGCCAATGTGGAAGAAGCACGCGCAAGGATTACGGCTCAAGAGCGCACGGTGCAAGCCGCAGAGCGCAGTTACAAAGCCGTTCGGAGCCGTCATGCGCAAGGACTCCTCCGCCAAATTGAAGTTTCCGACGCTGATTTGGCACTCGCGCAAGCAAAAACAAATTACTTCCAAGCCGTCTATGACTACCTTGTAGCGGCAGCAGATTTGGACAAAGCACTCGGAAAGGAGTAAGCAAGCGGTATGGAAAAATTTCATTTCCCGTGGCTCCGATTTTTCTGGGTGCCGTTTATCTCGTTGTTGTTTTGCAGCATCGGGTGGGGAATTGCCCTCACCGATGAGTTTGCGCAGCAATTCATGGACGGTGTGCATCGTAAAATACCCTTCGACATCCTTCTTTCGACCCTGTACGCCTTGCTTTGCTCAGAAATTAGTTTGCGCATTTTTGTCCGTTTGCAAACATTCTTCCCGCTTGAAAACCGCATCAAAACGCTTATTGCGCTGCACGTGACGATAAGTTCGCTCGTTTGGATGGAAATGTTTACACTTTCTCAGGCGCTTCTCTACGGCTTCGATACACCGATGAAGGTGTTTATGCTCAAGCAAAATATCACGCTTGCCATTATGATTGCACTGATGATGAATGTGGTGCATATCGGTATGATTCTTTTTAATCGCTGGAAAGAAGCGCATACTGAAGCGGAAGACTTGAAGCGCTCCAGTCTGGAAGCACAAAACGCTGCACTCAAGCAGCAAATTGACCCGCATTTTTTGTTCAATAGCCTAAACACGCTCACCGCACTTATAGAAGAAGAGCCGAAAGCAGCAGTGCGTTTTGTGCAGCAGCTCTCGAATGTCTATCGTTACGTGCTGCAAAGTAAGAACCACGCCACCGTGCCGCTTTCGGAAGAATTAGCATTTGTGCGGGCGTATTCCTATTTGCATGAACTTCGCTTTGGTGAGAATTTTCGTGTTACGATTGACGTACCGGAGAGCGCAGAAAGCCTTGTTCTGCCGCCGCTCGTGGTGCAGCTTTGTATTGAAAATGCAGTGAAGCACAATATCGTTTCGCGCCAGAAACCGCTTCATATCACGGTTTCTGCGGAAGGTACAATGCTTCGCATTACCAACAACCTCCAACGTAAGCGCAATGTTCCCGCTTCCACTCAGGTCGGTTTATCTGCAATACGTCATCGGTACTCGCTTCTAACGGATGCACCTGCTACAATGACCGAAACGGCGACGGAGTTTATTGTCGAATTGCCATTGCTTTCGATAGATACTGTTGATTCAGCTTTGTTACGAGAAAGTGTTTTGCAAAGCGCTTCAATACAAGATTTTGAATACGTGTAACGATTTCTTGCGACTATGCACATTTGTATCATTGAGGATGAAGCCCGCGCCGCGCGGCGCTTGGAGCAACTGATAGCAACAGTACTTGCAAAGTCGGGCATTGCGCCTACATTTTACGAGCATTTGGATAGTGTCGCTCTGGCGGTGCTGTTCTTGCAAAGCGCTCCACAGCTTGATTTGCTGTTTTTGGATATTCAGCTAGCGGACGGTCTCAGTTTTGAAATTTTTGAGAATCTGCACGTCCAGACACCTGTTATTTTCACAACGGCGTATGATGAATATGCCATTCGTGCCTTCACGCTGCACAGCGTAGATTATCTTTTGAAGCCGATTGACGAAGGGCATTTGGAACGAGCGCTGGATAAGTATTTTGCTATGCGAACAGTCTTCGGGGCAATGAATGAAGTGGTCGCAGAGAATACGGCAACGACAGCGCATCCTGTGGATTTTCCCGCGCTCTTGCAAACTCTCGCTTCTACATATCACACCTACAAATCCCGATTTCTCGTGCAGACGGGGCAGGGGTTTACAAGCATCGGTGTTGAGACGGTTGCATACTTTTTCAGCGAACATAAAGTGTCGTGGTTAGTGAGCTTCGATGGCAAAAAGTATGCGTTGGACTGCACAATGGAACAACTCGTTTCCGGTTCTAAATGATTTCAGTTGGAAAAGAGTTACCTTGCATGAAAAAAGTATGCTCAGTCCAGAACAGTTTTTCTCGCAGATGCTTCAATTAGAAGCACCATTTACGCTGAACCGTGTAGAAACCGTGATGAGCGGCAGC
>JANYDO010000501.1 GCA_025363605.1 Candidatus Kapaibacterium sp. | reverse complement strand
TTTCTTCTGAGGTGAAATGTCGGTACATACGTGTGCCTTTCGTTGGTTGATGATTCTTGGTCGGATTTGATGCCAAGATAGGCATTTCACCCCACTTTTTTTCATCTTTACGATTCGCACTTACAAGTTGAATTCAAGTTGTTTTAGAATTTAATCCGACAGAAAAAACGATGATATTAAAGCAACGCGGTGGACAATTCACCTTCACGAAAGAGTAAAAACAAAACAAGCACCCAACACAAGTTTTGCATCAGGCGGAGTGACGTGCAAACTTTGAAGCTTTGTGCTTCTACTCAAGTTCGGTACTTCTTGATATTTTTGTAATCCAAAAACCCGCCCGAACGTCAAGCCAAAAACCATTAGCTGCTACCCTTCCAGATCCTAATCACACAACCTCGATACAAGAATGATTATCGCAAACTCAATCTACGACACGGTTTTTAAGCGCATGATGGAAAACGAGCGTGGTGCGAAGTTTTTCATCGGAACGCTGTTGGAGAGCAATACATTGAGACGGTCGAACATTGTTCTAGCCTTACGAAACAGCCATGAATTATTTCAACACTTGACTTTGGCAAAAATTCTCCGTATCTTATTGGGGCGTTGATAAACATTTGATATATCAACTATTCAAAACATTACGTTAGTAACCTGACTATCATGCTACTCTCACCCGCATATATTATTATTGTACTATTTGTGGTCATCGTGGAACAACAACTCCGGTGAGAAAAGAGCAGTACCAAATTTTACAGAAGCCCTTTCTTACCGACCGTGAGAAAGGGCTTTTTGCATTATGAAGAATGGATTATGAGATGGTTACCAAACTAATCCATTCGATACACACACCAAAAACTAACAATCAGCCATGCAAACACTGACCTTACATCTTAGTGATACGCTTGTTACACGTTTGGCGAGGCAAGCCGAACTTGAGCATACTTCAATAGAAGAAATTGCTCTGCGTAGCCTTGAAGCACTATCGGAAGTGAATTCAGCCCAGCAAGAACGTAGTGTTGAAGAGGGCATTGAATATGTTATTGCCAAAAACCGTGAGCTTCTTCAACGATTAGCGTGAGCTTAGACAATGCGCTTTTTAGCACTACCCGACGTTATGTTCCTTCACAAACGCCTTCTTGAAGAAACAGGTGGTGGTGCGGGCTTGCGCGATATTGCAGGACTTGAGTCTGCACTTGCACAGCCACAAATGACCTTCGGCGGTGAAGAATTATATCCCGACATTACCGAAAAAGCAAGCGCACTCATGTTTTCGCTTCTCCTCAATCATCCGTTTGTTGATGGAAATAAGCGTGTTGGTTATGCGGCTGCGGAACTTTTCCTTTGGCTTAATGGCTACGAACTTCAGGTGAATATTGATACCGCAGAAGAGGTCGTTCTCAGCCTTGCCGCAGGGAATGTTGAACGCGAAGCACTCACAGCATGGATTCAAGCCCACTATGTGCGATTACGATAAATTCAAGCAAAAAAACTCAACATTTACAACTCAACACTTTCCTACAAAACCATGCTTAACAAATACAGCCGCGTCCTGACGCAAGACGACACCCAACCCGCCGCACAAGCCATGCTCTACGCTATCGGCTTTTCCGACAACGACATGAACAAAGCCCAAGTCGGCATTGTCAGCACCGGATTCGAGGGAAATTCCTGCAATATGCACCTGAACGACCTTGCTGCGATTGTGAAAAAAGGCTTTGCCGCGCCGGAGCTGAGCCGCGAAGTGCTGGGTTTGATTTTTCACACGATTGGCGTTTCAGACGGGATGTCAATGGGAACGCAAGGAATGCGGTATTCGTTGCCCTCACGGGATGTGATTGCGGACAGTATTGAGACTGTTACCAACGCGCAAGCATACGATGGCTTAGTAACGATTGTCGGCTGCGACAAAAATATGCCGGGTGCGCTGATGGCAATGGGGCGCGTGAACCGTCCGTCCGTCATGGTCTATGGCGGTACGATTGCTTCCGGCAATTACAAGGGGCAAAAACTCAATATCGTTTCGGCATTTGAAGCATTGGGTGAGCGCGTGGCCGGAACGATTTCCGATGAAGATTTCAAAGGTGTTATTCGCAATGCCTGTCCCGGTGCGGGCGCGTGTGGCGGGATGTACACCGCAAACACGATGTCTTCAGCGAGTGAGGCACTTGGGTTAAGTCTGCCGTACAGCTCGTCCAATCCCGCCGTTAGCCCCGAAAAGCGTGATGAATGTTCGGAAGTAGCCGAAGCAATGCACAATCTCCTCAAACTCGACCTAAAACCCCGCGACATCGTTACCAAAAAATCCCTCGAAAACGCGCTTGCAATGGTGATGGTGATGGGCGGTTCGACCAATGCCGTTCTACACTTTTTGGCGATTGCCCGTGCGTTTGAAATTGACTGGACGCTTTCGGACGTGCAGCGCATCAGCGACAAAACACCGTACTTGGCAGATTTGAAGCCAAGCGGGAAGTATTTGATGGAGGACATTCACACTATTGGTGGTACACCTGCAGTAATGAAATTTATGCTCGAAAACCGATGGTTGCATGGGGACTGCATGACGGTGACGGGTAAAACGATTGCCGAAAACCTTGCTAATGTACCGCTTTTGGACGAAAAGCAGGATGTAGTGCGGTCTGCGGCGAATCCAATTAAACAAACGGGGCATTTACAGATGCTCTATGGTAATCTTGCTACCGAAGGCGCTGTGGCAAAAATCACCGGCAAAGAAGGCGAAAAATTCGTCGGTAAAGCGCGGGTATTCAACAGCGAGGACGAAGCAAATGCGGGCATTATGGCGGGCAAAGTGCAAAAAGGCGAGGTCATTGTCATTCGCTTTATTGGTCCGGCGGGTGCGCCCGGAATGCCGGAGATGCTGAAGCCGACTGCGCTCGTAATTGGTGCAGGCTTGGGCAATGACGTTGCGCTCATCACCGATGGACGCTTTTCGGGCGGAACACATGGCTTTGTGGTGGGGCATATCACCCCCGAAGCACAGCGTGGCGGCACAATCGGCTTGCTGCAAGACGGCGACGAAATCACGATTGATGCCGTCAATAACCGCTTAGAGGTAGCACTTTCCGATGCAGAAATCGCCAAACGCCGCGCCGCACAGACGCTTCCGCCGCTCAAAGCCACAAGCGGTTATTTGTATAAATACGCAAAAACGGTGTCGTCGGCGAGCGAGGGCTGTGTGACGGATACGTTTTGAAATTATTTAGTCTTTCACTTTTCCAATAATCACTATGGCACCAATATCTATTACGCACAGCCCTGCAAGTGTTATCATCAACATTGACCGCGCAGCCGTTGCACCGGAACGCTTGGAACAGGCACTTTTGCAACTTCGACAGACCTTAGAAATCGCACCAAATCTTGAGAATGATTCCTTTTATCTCGAACCCGTCAGCGATGAAGAGCAGGCAGAAATTGAGGTGATGCTGCGGAGTATTCCGCCGGAAGACCGCGAAATTGCTTATACTGAGCGTGTTTCTTTGATGACAGGACAAGTGATGTGAAGAAAGTATCTATCCAGCGTAGTGAACGTTCTACAGTACCATTCGTTTCAGAGTTTGAGATACGCTACTCCAAGCAAGCAGAAAAATTCTTTGAAAAAAATCAAAGATTTTCGCGTGAAGAAACAAGAGGATTGATACTTCAATCGGTCAAGCACTTGATGAAAATTGAGGCAAGTAACCTTGATATTAAGCCGCTTCACGGAGAACTTGCAGGATCGTATCGGCTGCGCAAAGGAAATATTCGTATTATTTTTTCATACGAACATGATGAAATCGTTATTGCTCATGTTGAAACCATTGATTTTCGAGGCAACGTTTATTGAAACAATATGAACATCTACACCATCTCCACCGACCCGCATAAAATGGACGTGGACGTTATCTACGGCTATCTCTCCCGCTCATATTGGGCGGCTAGTCTATACACACATCTTTTTCTTGCATAGAATCCAAATTTTTCAATGTGGTTTGACCACATTGAAGCAGGTGACTCGCTGGACGTATTCTTGGATAATTTCCCTTCGGTGTCCCGTGAAATGGCGGTTGCAGTATTGGAGCAAGCTCAGTTCTCAGAACATTCATCATTTTCCTAAAAAAACTATGTCCACTGTTCAAAATATCTACGACCGCGCAGCTACACTGCCTGAAGCGCAGCAGCGTCAGGCAGTAGATTTTATTGAGTTTTTGGCGGCAAAGTACGCTACGGAGAGCACGGACGGTAAACGGAATCTTTCAGCACAAGATATTATACGCCTTCCACGCGACGAAGAGCGTACCATCATCATGGCAGAGCAAGCAGAACTGCTGCGCCGTCATTTTGCCGAAAATCCTGATGAAGTCTTGCCGGATGCTTGAATATGCAGGACTTTTGCTAAGGCTGTTTCGATGTCGGACAGGAAAGAATTTGGCACAGTTCCCAAACGCCGCATAAAACGAACTGTCGCAACAGAACGTACTTGAAAACAATCGGCGGCTGAAGGTTTAGAAAGCCCGTTGTCAATGTCCGGCACAAGTTCTACAAGCCAAGGCGTACCCGCGTAATGCGGCTTCCAATCAGTTATCGGCACAATAACGCGTAACGGCAGAACCCCCAACTCGTCATCGTTGACGACCAGCGCAGGGCGTGTTTTTCGGATTTCCGCACCAAGCGTCGGGTCGAGATTGACAAGCCAGATTTCACCGCGTTTCATGGAAATCCTCGCTGTCAAGAGCAGTAAACACGGTAAGCTCTGTATCGGTCTCGTAATCATGCAACATTCGTGCTGCTGCTGCCGAGAGCGATATTTGATGAGGCTTTGCGGATTGTTTCAAAATCCACTCTGCCAGTAAAATTTGCTCGGTGCGCGGTAGTTGCTTGATTTCGTCGCGCAGTTGAATGGTACTCATAACGTTCAGCATTGGTCAGTAACTCAAGTGATTCGTAATTCCGAAATGTACAACAAATATCATTCTTGGTCAAACCATGATTCTACGTTTTATTACAATTCTCCTCCTCGCTTGTACGCTTGCGCCCCTTCGTGCTGCCCCTGCTGCCAAGAAAGACAGCACGACGCGGCGGGTGCTGTCCTACGCGCAGTTTGTGAAGGAGATGGTGGAGTGTACGGGCGCGGTGTATCGGTTGGAAAATGCG
>JANYDO010000483.1 GCA_025363605.1 Candidatus Kapaibacterium sp. | reverse complement strand
CAAATAGTAAACTATCCCAAGCCATTGTTATCAATTACAATTTACCAAATGAAACCCAGTATTTACTGATTACTTTTGGCGTCCATCATAATACTGACCCGCAAGTAGTAGAAGATGTTTTGGTTGAAATGGTACATACCTTTGGCTATGCCAATAGTGAAGAAGCATTCAAAGCAGAAAAAACGGAGGGCAAAATTCGGGGGTTGCTCTGTAATCCGGAGCCAATCGTACGCTTCCGTGAGTTTGGCGAGTTTACGCTTAATTTCCGTTTTTTCGTGGCGGTGAGTCATTTTGATTTGCAATTTGAGGCACGGAGTAACGTTATGAAACAAATCTATTACACCTTCAAACAAGCCGGTATTGTCGTACCGATGCCCATTCGCGCTCTGCAAATTGGCTCTGCACCTGAGGCAAACAGTCAGCCGACTATTGGTGCGGCGGAGGTGCAGGAGTTATTACGCGAAATGCGCGGACGCGAAAAGAAAATGTAGTCATACCAAATGTAACACCCTTTCCCATAAAGACTTCGGAAGCCTACCCAAAATCACCCGTACACAATATTTGCAGATGTCTGGCAAAAATGCGACTTTGTAGGCATGAATTTTGCAGCTCACCACATCATGTGTACGTACGACAATTTTCTTCACGGAAAAGAGAAACCATTAAGCCATTGTCGCCGTATATTCATCAAATAGGCAATTACACTACTTTTCGCCGAGGAGGCTACGACAATGGAATACTTTGATGCAACCGAAGAACTCTATGGCAGCATACATGAGTTCATGGATAAGCACGACGGCTCCTGCCCTACACGGCTCTATGTCTCGCCGACGCTTTTCCAATGGCTAACGCAAGTCCGCGTCGAAGAAACAGAACTCAAAGGGCAAGACCCAAATGCACTGGATTTGCATATTTTCCCGACAGAATTTGGTTCGCCACACGTGGTGATTGACGAATTACTTTCCGATTTTGAGATCATTACGGAATAATATCCAGTGCAGTCTAAGCAATCATCATCGCTTCTTTTGTGTATAGAGACCTCCGGTTCTCTCTGCGGCGTAGCCCTTGCGGATGCTGCTTCGCAAATGCTTCTCGCCGAACTCTCTTTCTCAGAGCCTTTTTTGCATGACAGACTTCTTGCCGAGGCGACCCGTTCCTTGCTCGCTATGAGCGGTATTGCGCTTTCCGACCTTGCAGCGGTTGCTGTTTCTGCCGGACCCGGCTCGTTTACGGGTTTGCGCATTGGTGCGGCTTTTGCAAAGGCGTTATGCTTTGAAAATTCGCCCAAACTTCTTGCCGTTCCTACGCTCCAAGCTATTGCTCTTGCTGCTGCACCCGCAGCGCGGCTTTTGGGCAAAGAGAGTATTTGCGTTGGTATTCCTTCCCATAAGCATTTGGTCTATGTGCAGCATTTTTCGCTCGACAATGTGCCGTTAGGTGCGATTGAACTTCTCGACGAAACGCTTCTCACGTCTGCAAGCGATATTTTCTATGCCGGAGGAGCTTTTCTCGGTAAGGCGGGCGCTCAGACGTTGCCGGAACTCTGCCGCATTACGCCTGCTATGATTGCCGGATGCGCAATCACACGTTTCCATGAACAAGCGTTTATACCGGCAGAAGACTTTGTTCCCCTCTATGCACAGGAATTTGTGCCGAAATCTCCCTTGAATACAACCCCGCCAATTGCCGCTTCATAATCCAAGAACGTGTTCGATTTCGCCAATATAGGTCTCTACAATCGCTCTTACAGCGTGATGCCGTTCTGTCCACGCTCTGCCGACGCTGCCTTGCTGTTGCCAATTATTTCTGTCGGTCAGAATCGCCCGCAAATCCTCGTGTAACGTAGCACGGCGAAGAGAGTAGAAAGGATGCGCCGCGCCGCATTGTTTCTCCAGAAAACGTTCAAAATCCGGCATGAGTTCTACTGCCGTAGGAATACCCATAGAAAGGCTTTCCAGCGAATTAACGCCATAGCCAAGCTCACCGATTTGGTCAATAAAAAGATGGCATCGTGCTTTGGCGCGAAGCGCTTCGGGGTGTGGCATTTTTTCGATAAGTATTGCTTCAAGCGGAAAGTCTTTTTTCAAATGCTCTACTGCTGCAAGAATCTCTGCCGTACCTTTTGCCGCACGGTTCGTGGGTGCGTGTCCGATACGAATAATTTCGCCTTGTTCGGGCGGATGGTAGTGTACAGAAGGTGCATACTGAGGCGCTTCGTAAGGATAAAACAAAAATTTTGCTTCGGGAAAAAGCAGCGTGTGGTCGTGTTCAAAAGTAAAGGTGCAGTACGCTTTTTCTTGAACATCAGCGATGATGCCGCGTGCGCGCATATCCGAACCGTAGTACACCGTCGCAATCGGCACAGAGGTTTCTGCCAAAAGTCGCGGAAAGCGCGTGAAATCATGTCCGCCATCGGCTATGATGAGGTCGAAACTCTCCAATCCGCCTATTTCCTTGAGCGCACGTCGTATTGTGGGTTGCCAAGCGGCATCGCGCAAGCGAAAAAGGAGATTATCCAGCATATTGGCGGGTTGCCAGCGTTTTGCTGTTCCGGCGTGGCGTGTGTTGACGATTTGCTCTGTCGGTGTACCGCGCACAAGGCGGCGTAAGAGCTTCATTTGCGGAAGATTAAGCGCCGGAAGCTGCAAAGCAATATCTTCTTCGTATTTTTGCATCGGCGAGAGTAAGGTGATAAGCCTACTCTCGTGTCCGCGCCTACGCTCCTCATGCTCGAGGCGCATGGGGATTCCCGCAAAATTTTCGATAGCAAGGTGAAGAATGCGCATAAAGCATACAAAGGTACAAATGATTCTGAAGCAAAACGGTAGCACAAATATACATCCAAATCATTGGCGGGCAGCACTCGCTCTGTTCTCCATCGTAATAATGGTGCTTTGGCAAGGCGAACGTGCTTTTGCGCAAGAAGCAGACGACGTGCAGCCCAATCAACCACTCTTTCTCCAAGCCGAAAAGCTCATCGGAAATGCCACGCCAAACGGCTTTGTGCGAGAACTCATCGGAAATGTTGTATTGACGCAAGGGGCAGTTACTATCACGTGTAATCGTGCCGTGCACTACATTGAGCAAAATCGCGCCGATATGTTCGGCAATGTGATTATGAAGCAAGGAACAGTGACAATGAAAGCCGCACAAGGCATGTACGATGGCTCGTCGCGGCAAATTTCCGGCTCCGGCGGCGTAACGCTTCTCGACCGTAATAGCACCCTCGCTGCCCGCGAAGGCACGTATTCTGCCGCAACAAAAATAGCACGATTTTACCGCACAGTGAATATTGAAAACGATTCGCTCATTATTTCATGCGATACACTGGAATACCACCGCGCAACGCAAAATAGCTACGCTTCCGGCAAGGCAGTAGCGGTGAGCAAAGTTTCAAGCGCTTATTTGCAAGGGGATTCGCTGGTGAATATTCCGAGCAAGCATTATTC
>JANYDO010000461.1 GCA_025363605.1 Candidatus Kapaibacterium sp. | reverse complement strand
GCCGGGCTTGAGATAATTCCGGCTGATGAGAGCTTCTTTGACGGATTCAATCGCTTCGTCGGTAGATTCCGTTTCACCGACCTGCACTGCCTGTACGCCCCAGAGAAGGCTGACACGGCGCGAGACCGAAGCACTGGGAGTGAAGGCGAAAATCGGCAGCACAAACTTACGCGATGCCATGTAGCGGGCGATTTTACCGGTGGTCGTCACAGCAGCGATAGCGTCAATCTTCATTTCCCGAATGACCGTGCCGACCGCGCCGGAAATAGCATCGGCAAGAGCGTCGGGCAGATTGATGTCGAGGGCTGCTTCAGCACGCTTTTTCGAGATTTCTAGGGTGCGAAAAAGCTCGGTTTCTGCTTCTTCGCAAATTGTGCGCATATACTGCACCGTTTCTATCGGATACGCACCCACGCTGGTCTCTGCACTCAGCATCACGACATCTGTTCCGTCAAAGACCGCGTTAGAAACGTCGCTGGCTTCCGCACGGGTGGGGCGGGGATTCTGAATCATAGATTCGAGCATTTGCGTTGCCGTGATGACGGGTTTTGCTTGGTCATTGCAGAGCGTAATAATGCGTTTTTGCTCAATCGGTACGCGGGCGGCAGGGATTTCAACGCCCATGTCGCCACGCGCAACCATGATGCCATCGGAGACGTCAATAATTTCTTCGATATTTTCCAGTGCTTGTGGTTTCTCAATTTTGGCAATAATCCACTGCGTTCCGCCGTGTTTCCGAATATAATCTTTGGAGTTCTGCACATCTTCTGCTGTGCGCACGAAGGAAAGCGCGATATAATCCACATTATTGTCAATCGCAAAAATGATGTCTTTTTTATCTTTTTCGGTCATCGCAGGCTGACTAACGTGTACGTCGGGCATATTGATGCCCTTGCGGGATTTCAGCAAACCGCCATTTTCCACGATTGCCCGCACGACTTTATCCTTACTATCGCGAACTTTAATTTTTAGCAAACCATCATCAAAGAGAACAATACTTCCGGGCTTCACATCGTCGGCAAACGTGGGATAGCGCACGGGGATAATATCATCGGGCTTACCACGCTTTGTCCAGACGGCTTCGTCGGCAAGGAAAATATCTGTGCCATTCACAATGCTGATAGCGCCACTGGTGAGGTCGCCCACACGCAGCTTCGGACCTTGTACGTCAGCAAGAATCGGGATGTGAATACCAAGTTCTTTTTCGACCGCGCGAATGATTTCCATTGCCTGCAAATGTACTTCATGAGAGCCGTGCGACATATTGAGCCGGAAAGCGGTTGCACCAACCTCAATAAGCTGTTTCACTTTTTCTTTCGAGGCAATCGCCGGACCAAACGTGCAGAGTATCTTAGTGCGGTGAATTTTATTACCAACTTTCATCTGCGCCTTTTTGCCCATATATGCCTCTACGAGTGGAGAAGAAGTCTGCGAAGGATGGTTACCACTTGCAGGAGCTTGCTTAGGCGGAGACTTTTTTGCGGGTGCTGCTTTTTTCGCGGGTGCTGCTTTTGCCGAGGCTTTTTTTGCCGGCACTGACTTTGCCGAGGCTTTAACGGGTGCTTTCACTGAAGCGGGCGCGGGCGCTTTCGATGCAACCTTTGATGGAGCCTTGGAAGGAGCTTTTTGTGATGCGCTTTTCGCCGGGGCGCTCTTGGATTTCGATACAGTCGCTTTTGCCATTGGAATCTCCGAAGGAATAGTCTAACAAATTGAACACAAAATGAATTGTTGGTGTCATTGGTCGTAATTTACAGAAAAAATATTTGATAACTTCGTTAGAACATTTTCACTTGCTGCCTTTCGATATAAAAAGCCCCTTCACTGTCCAACAATGAAAGGGCTTTCAGCTTGGCGCGATGAACGTCCAAGTACATGATATTTCGGTTTTTATCCGTCGGTAATAACAATCAGATAGCGCGAAGTCTGCCAGAATTTTTTCGGGTCGGTAATCGTCAGTTTTCGTTTGTCTTCCGATACCTTCAGATATTGCAAGTTATGCGCTGAAACAATCTCGTTAAGCGTGCCGGGCAGAGTAATCTCGGTTTGGCGCGTGATATTGACAGCCGTAAAGGCATTCAGATTCAAATTGCTGTTGGGAACACGTTGCCCACCGATAAAGCCAAGCACAGCGCCCTTGCGGTCAACAATTTTGTTTGCTTCCAGAAAACTTTGCGTTCCGACCACGTAATAACACGTATTCGTTTCTTCGGTCAGCGTCGAAACTTGGTCGTTCAGCACAGCTTTTTCTTCGGTAAGCGAGGCTACTTTGCCGCTGAGTTCTGCCACCTTCACGTTCAAACCGCCAATTTCTTCTTTTTGAGTTTGAATAATGACGTTCAAGTCCGCTATGACTTGCTCATAGCTGGCAATTTGATTCGCAAATTTCGTATTGCTTTTCTTCAATTCTTGGATGCGTGATTGGTTCTCCTTCAGACGCTTTTCGTTATCCTGCATCTTTTTGGAAAGAATCTGAATTTTCTTGGTGATTTCCTGACGATAATCGGGTGATTTCTGCTCGACACCGCGATTATTGAGTTCACCGGAAAGCGACGAAAGCTCTGTATAGACTTCACTAATAAACTTCGTGGTCTCGACCACTTCATTGAAGAGGCTGTCTTTTTCGCTTGCGGTAATGGTCAGTCGGCGGACTTCTTCGGCAAGTTCTTCGCGAGATTTGCTTGAAAGTTGCGGGTCGTCTATGGGGTCGTCGTCTCGCTTGCCTTTGGTGCAGTCTGCAAGTCCGACAGCCAGCGTTATCACAAGCGCTCCTGCCAAAAGTCGTAGCATGGGAAAGGTGTTTCTCATCATGGGGGTTGTTGAAGAAAATGGTTGAGAAATGTGAAGTTATGAGATGCTTTTTGCTATACGACTGCGGTGCTTGCTTCTGATGAATTTTTCTGAGGAGAAATAGTCGTTGTTGGTTGCTTTTGCGGAGTAAGTCGGCGAATAAGCAAATATGCGCCAACGAAAAGCGTTGTACCAAAGACTGCAAGCAGCACACCACGTCCGAGCGATATTCCGTAGGGCGACATTTCCACCCCTTGGCTTGGGGCATAGAGCGCAACAATGGCAATAGCATTATTCAAAAAATGCGCGACAATCGGAAGTGCCAGACTTTGGGTGTAATATGCCAAAAATCCCAGATATGCGCCAATCAAAATAAGCGGGACGACCGAAAGCGGGTTAAAATGTAATATGCCAAAAATCATCGCCGTAACAATGACAGCGCGGCGAATCGGGTACACTTCCTCCAGCGAGCGCTGAAGCAGCCCGCGAAAGAGCACCTCTTCGGCAAATGCCGGTACTACTGCGCCGATGAGCAGCGCTCGCACAGCTTCCCACGGCGTTGTGCCGGCAAATGACGTGCGGTAGAACTGCTCCACCATATCCGACCATGAGCGTAGTTGCTGATAAACTGGCATCATAAATGACGGCATGAGACGTTCTTGCAGTACAATGAATCCGGCATCAAAAATTTGGATACCGAAAATTCCCAAGAGTCCCAATCCCCACTGCAACGCCGTCACTTCGCCGCTGGAGCGCATCAATCCTTGCGTCTTGAGGGGAGAATATCGCATGACGATAATCGCAGGAACGAGCATAAAGAGTAATTGCCCAAGACCTTGCAGCACAATATCAAAAGCGCTTGAGTGATTTCGCGCTAAGGAATGTAGCGCTCCGCCCGCAAACTGGTACATCAGGTAAATGCTTACCACCGCTGCAAATCCATATTTCGCATGAGCAAACGGCTCTTGCGCTTGCACCGAAATATCATCATCGCCATCATCAGGGACAGTTACAAAAATTTCGTTGTGTTCTGCTGTCTGCTTCTCTGCTAGTGGCGTTGAGTCTTGTTCGGGAGCGCTTGAGTGCGCAGTCGGTGGAATGTCGTCGGACGACGCATTCTCTTCTTCGGGAATTTCCGAAGATGCGTGAGCGCTTGGCATTCGCTGAGGGCTTGCTATTGCAGCAGTGGGTTCGGGTGCACCGTCCGAAGATGGCGTATAATCTGCGCCGTCGCCCAAAGGAAGTTGAGGATTTTTTTCGTGAGAATGTTCGTTTGCGGGATTCTCACCAAGCGGATAAGAGGTATGTGGCGGTTCGTTCATGCGCAAAAATCAAGGACAGACAGTCATAAGGAAATGATTTGGAAAGAAAACACTTTGTCAATTTACACAGCATTACGACCGACTGCAAGGAGTTTTTTCACCTACAGTTCACAACTTTTTCCTTATAGCGGGGGGTGTATGTTTTTTTGGAACAGTTTTTTTTGGACACAAGTAAAAATCCTTGTATATTTGCCGTTCTGTAACAAAAATGTTGCTCCTGCTTTTCATAAAGCGGTATGTTGTTGAAAAAACTATCGCGAAGAGTTTTGATTCTTCTCAAAACTCTTGATTGTGGAAGGCTGTTTTTTTTCTAAACACCCAAAGGAGTTGTAGGTTCATATGAATCCTAAACACACTTACGAAACGACGTTTATCGTCAACGCCGCGCTCGAAGACGTAAATATCGAGCCGATTGTCAATAGCACAATTGAATTCATCCAAAACAACGGTGGTACCATCACCACCCTTGACAAATGGGGTCGCCGCCGCCTTGCGTATCCGATTCAGAAAAAACATAACGGCTACTATGTGTACGCTATGTACGATGCGCCCCCGACGCTGATTCCGCAATTGGAACGCTATTTCCAACTGGAGGAAAATGTTCTGCGCCATCTGACGATAAAAATGACCGGACCTGCCATCGAATTCCGTAAGCAGTACCTTGTCAACCGTGCCGAGCGTCTCAGCGCCGAAGCTGCTGCTGCCGCAGCACCGGCGGAAACGACGACCGAATCAGACGAAATCGCAGCATAATTTTTCACTACCGAACACATTCCATTTGAAGGACTCAATATCATGAAAATCATTCTCCGTGAAAACGTCGAGCATCTGGGCGCGGTAGGCGAAATTGTGAACGTCCGCGACGGTTATGCTCGTAATTTCCTCATTCCGCGCGGCCTTGCCTACTACGCATCGCCGAAAGCTATTCGCGTACTTGATGGTGAAAAGAAACACTATGAAGCACGTATGTCGAAACTCAAAACCGAAGCCGAACTTATCGCCGCTAGACTCGCTGATACGCAAGTATCTATCGCAATGCAAGTTGGCGAAGAAGGTCGCCTCTTCGGTAGTGTGACCAACCAAATGATTGCCCAAGAACTTACCGACAAAGGCTTCACCATTGACCGCCGCACGATTGTGCTGGACGAGCCGATTAGAAGCATTGGTGAGTTTGAAGTAATTATCAAACTTCACGCCGAAGTTCACGCACCCCTTAAAGTCTGGGTTACAAGCGCTGCTTAAAACCCATCGCACCAAACTCGTTGGCATTTCTACAAGGCACTTGTCCGTTATTTGGACAAGTGCCTTGTTTTTTTATGTTTTATTGATGTGATGAAGATTTTGTTATGTACTAAGGATTTTTTTTTGTTTTTTATCCTCCACATACAATCCACAGCAGCAACATCACCTCGTCTTGTCGGTTGGTGAATTATGA
>JANYDO010000415.1 GCA_025363605.1 Candidatus Kapaibacterium sp. | reverse complement strand
GTCCGCTTGGCGCTGTGCTGCGCTTTTGTGTCGCTTCTTTCCACATCTACACCCTACCTGCTTGGGCAGACCGTCTCCACACTCGCCGGAAGCGGCACGGCGGGCTACCTGGACGCAACCGGCACGGCGGCACAGTTTAATAATCCCATTGATGTTGCCGTTGATGCTATGGGCAATGTGTACGTTGCCGAGCAAGTAAACAACCGCATTCGCAAAATAACACCCGCCGGAGTCGTTACAACCTTTGCCGGAACAGGTGCAGCCGGCTTCATGGATGGAGTAGGCACAGTGGCACAGTTCAATGCCCCGGCAGGAATTGCCGCCGATGCTGCCGGTAACATCTATATGGCAGATGCAGGAAACCAACGCATCCGCAAGATAACTCCCTCCGGTGTGGTCTCTACCTTTGCCGGTTCCGGCGTAGTCGGCTCTCTCAACGGACCGGCTGCAACCGCGCAATTTAACAATCCCGGCGACATAGCTTTTGATGCGGCAGGAAATATGTTTGTGGCGGATGTCGGCAATCGTCGTATTCGCAAAATCAGCACACTCGGTATTGTCTCTACCTTTGCCGGCTCGGTTTCCGGCTTTATGGACGGTCCGTCGGCAACAGCGCAGTTCAACCTGAATCGTGGTGTGGCAGTTGATGGCGCGGGCAATGTCTATGTGGCTGATTATGCGAACTACCGCATTCGCAAAATTGACGCGGCAGGGACAACCGTCACAACCTTCGCCGGCTCCGGTACGCCGGGCTTCCTTGATGGACCGCCCGCAACGGCAATGTTTGGCCATCCGGAGCGAGTAACCGCCGATGGCGCAGGAAATCTCTATGTGGCAGACCAGGGCAATAATTGCATCCGCAAAGTAGATCCTCTAGGCAATGTCTCCACCTTTGCCGGCACAGGGTCGCCGGGCTTTATAGATGGCGTAATAGCCGTTGCACGGTTTACCCTCCCTCGCGGCGTGGATGTGGATGCTGCGGGTAATGTCTATGTCGGTGATACGGGCAACCAAGCTGTTCGCATAGCAGGTGCTGCCGTGTACAAATGGTCGGGCATACCCGGCGCAGATTGGCAGATTGCTGCAAACTGGACTCCGACTCGGTCTCTTCCCGTAGCGACGGACATACTCGTTTTTCCGCTCGGCACGCACTCCCCCACCAATGTTCCCACGCAAACTATCGGACGGCTTGCTCTCTCGGGTGGCGCAAATGTGTCGCTTGAAGGCTCGGTGCTTGGTAATACCTTAACGGTGAGTAATTCCTTTACCATTCCCACCGCAGCGCAACTCAATCTCGGCTCCACCACTGCCACCGTGCCGCAGCCGCTCACACTCACGCTTGCGCCCAATCAGCATCTCGCTGTCGATGGCACACTCAATACCTCCACTGCTTCGGTGCAAGGCAGCGGGACGGGATCATTTACGCTGAACGCAGGGGGACGGCTTATTACCGCAAATCAGCAAGGCGTGAACGGCAATATCGGCGCACCGGGCAACGGCGCAGTGCAGTTCCCCACCGCCGGCTACAATCCGCTTGCTTCCTTGACGCTGACCTCTATGCCCGTTACCATCAATGCACATTGCGCGGCGCAAGGCGGCAAAAGCGCTTTTGGAACAATGCTCAATCTTGTCGTGCAAGGCGGTGTCGCAGGGGTCGGCTCACAGTTCATTTACCTTAATTCTCCTGCCGCCATAACAGTCAGTGGCGGCTTTTTGCATAGCGGCGGGAACACGCGACTGCACGTCTTGGCAGGTGTAAACCTCAGTTTTGGTGCGGGTTCGGTGAACGCTGTGCAAGCTGCCGGATATTTGGTGATCTATGGCACGGTTCAAAATAACGGTTCGTTGCAAGTACAAACCAATGTCTATGGCGGTCAGATTCAAATGTACAACGCTACGCCATCGTTTACGGGCAATACTCCCGTGTATGCCCCCAACGCGCATCTGACCTATCAAGGGAACGGAAATATCACCACCGGAAGTGAATTTCCCACCAGCCCGACCCCGATGAACGGTATCGTTTTTATTGACAAAACCATGCCCGGAGCGCAAACGGTCACACTGAACGGCTCGAAAATTTTCAACGGCACTTTTACGTTGAATAACGGCATCCTGAATCTTGGTACGGGTGGACTAAGCCACAACCTCAATGCGACTTCGACGCTTTCGCCCACTTCGACGGTGCAGATGAACGGACAAACGCTGAACGTCAATGCGCCGCTCACGCTCCAGGCAGGTTCGCTCTGGCAAGGTCCGGCAGGAAATCTTGCCTTGAATAGCACGGTAACAGGAAGTTTGACCTTTCAAAGCGGCTTTCAGTCTCTCAGCAGTCTGGATGTCGGTGTTGGTGCCGGAAACGCCGTTACGATGGGCAGCGCGCTTTCGCTCACAAGCCTCGCGCTGACAAGCGGGCGCATCATTTCCGACGAAATTGCAGGATATGATTTGACCGTCAGCAGCGTTTCTCCCGGCGCGATTACACGCACGAGCGGTTATGTGGACGGCGCACTCGTCCGCTTGCTGGGCAATACCATCAGCACCGACGGCACGGACTATTTCTACCCTGTCGGCGAGAACCTCACGTACAGCCCCGCATGGCTGCGGAATGTTCGCACGGGCGCAGCGATAGCACCGATAGGAATACGCTATTTTTCAAGCGGCGCGGCAACAGCAACACCGCCTTTGACCGGACTGCTCTCACAAAATTGGCGATTAGCTTCTTTCGCGCCAAACGGCTATCAAAGCTCCACCATCGAACTGGACGCAACAAGTCTGAATGCGGGATACAGCATCGGTATGGCATCGGTCAATCAAGCAGGTGCGTACTTATCCGTCAGTGGCACATCCTCCGGCGCAACACGGTTTTCTGCTGTGCAGGCGGCAATCGCGCCCGTCGGCGTGGGGATTGCCAACGGGCGCTATTTCGCTTTCGGTGTTATCGGACCCGGCATTACGAGTTTTTCCCCAATGCTCGTCAATACAGGCGATACGGTCATTATCATCGGAACGAATTTCTCTGCCGTTTCTGCCGTGGGATTTGGCGGCGTACCGCAACAGAATTTTTTCATAGATTCACCCACGCAAATTCGCGTGATTGTCGGGTCGGGCGCAGATGGCATCATTTCGCTTATTTCCCCTGCCGGTGTAGCGGTTGCGTCCGGAATGATTACCTTTAGCAATGCGCCAGCTCTAAGCGCCATCGCACCAAACTACGGCACAACCGGCGCAACGGTGCTGATAACAGGCAGTCGGCTGACAGGTGCGGCAATAGTCAGCTTCGGCGGGCGCTCTGCCTCTGCATTCACCGTTCTCAGTCCCACGCAGATTTCCGCAAGGGTGGACATCGGGGCAAGCGGTGCGGTGAGTGTTCAAACGCCTAACGGTGCGGCATCGCTCGGAGGGGCGTTTACTTTTTACAACACGCCTTCCATTCTGGATTTCTCGCCCAAAGTCGTCCGCGCTGCCGATACGGTGCAGATTGTTGGCGGGGAGTTTATTGGGGTGCAATCCGTCAGCATTGGCAGGATCGCCTCGCCGTGGGTACGAGTGGTTTCTACCAATGCCATTCTTGCCGTTGTGCCGCAGGGAACGCAAGGCGGTGGGATTGTAGTACGGAATTTGGTCGGAACTGACTCCACACTTGTACCTATAACGGTCATCAGTACACCGACTATTGTTTCGGTCAATCCGCAAGTTGCCTCACTGAATCAGGTTTTGACAATCTTAGGAACGCAATTTCAGCCCGGGACACAAGTCCGCATCGGCTCGGCGACGGCGGCAAGCGTAACGAGAATATCACTCAATCAGGTGCAATGTACATTTCCGCAAGCCACGACGGGCGTTCTGACGGTCAGTTCGAGCGGCGGCACGGTTTCGACGACCTTCCCCGTTTCTATTCTTGAACCGCCCGTTGTGAGCGGTTTCCAGCCGCCGGAGCCGCTTCAAGGGCAGATAATAACGGTTATGGGAGCAAATTTTACCCTACAAGGCACAACAGTCTCGGTGGGCGGTCTGCAAATAGCCGCAACGGTCATTTCCTCCACGCAGCTTACGGTAGTTCTCCCGCCCGGATTGCAAGGATACATCACGGTTCGCACTGCCGCAGGTTCTGGGACATCGGCATCGGCAGTGCGCCCGATTCCACCGCCGAGTATTACGGCGCTTGTCCCTTCAAGCGTCCAAGTGGGAAGTGTTGTAGAAATTCGCGGCGCAAACTTTCAGCAAAGCCAAGCAGTAAGTATTGGCGGGATTGCCGCGTCGTTTGAGGTGAGTGCGGACGGCTCAGTAATTCGGGCGATTGTACCGTCCTTTGGTCAAGATTCACGCTTTCAAGCGGCATCGTCGGCATCGGTGCAAGTGTGGACGCACGGCGGCACGGCGGTATCGGCTCTTGCTCTTGTGGTGCTTCCGGCTCCCGGACTCATTCTCACGAACTTTATGCCAAGCAGCGCCAAAGAAGGCGATTCGCTTTTGGTCAGCGGTGCGAACATCCCCGCTACGGCTCGTCTTTTCTTGAATGGGACGGAAGTAACAACAGCAAATGTGCAAACAAGTGGCTTGATTGCGCTCAGAATACCGATGGGAATTGTGCCGATGGAAGCGATTTCGACAAATGTCGTCATTACTGTTGTCGCTGGTGCGCTTTCTACCAATGCCGCATTACGACTGACGGTATCGGCAGCCAATCTTCCAAGCATCACGGATTTTTCGCCCAAAATAGGCGGGCGCGAAACGCTCATCACGCTTACGGGTCAGAATCTCGGCATAGAGCCGCGCGGCGCTGTTTCGGGGGTGAGTATTGGCGGAATTGCGGTGCGTGAGTTTACCGTGCGAGTTCCTTCGATTGTAACAATTATTCCCGGCGCTGTCCAAACAGGAGTGATAACGCTGCAAACGAGAATCGGAGCGCTGCGGACGGTGCTATCCTTTGGGTTCGATTCGACGATTGTACCCATACCGCCGACGCTGTCGCAAGATTCCATCGCCTTAGAACTGCTCTACACGCTGACCAACGGCGAGCGATGGACAACGAATGCGACATGGCAAAACCGCTCGCCCATAGCGCTCAGAAGCGGTGTGCGCGTAGAAAACGGACGAGTAGTGGAGTTGCATTTGGCGGGGAATAATCTGGACGGCACACTGACGGCGGCGGTTTTTTCGCCTTTGACAAAGCTCAGGGTGTTGGACGTGAGGAATAACCGACTTCAGGGCGATATTGGCGTTCTTGCCGGAGCGGTAAATTTGCGCCGAGTGGAGGTGACGGATAATCTTTTTTCGGGCAGTCCGGCGAGTCTCTGCGGTCTTCCGCAGTTGGAAGTGCTGAATCTGGCGCAAAATCGCTGTTCGGGCGCTGTGCCTCCCTGCCTGGCCAATCTCAGCAATCTCATCACGCTTGATGCAAGCGATAATCAGCTTTCCGATACGCTTCCGGCAGCACTTGGGCAGATGACTTTACTGCAAACGCTGTACCTGAGCGGGAATAATCTTTCGGGCAGTATTCCGAAAAGTTTCGGTCTTGAGAGCAACGCAGAACGAAAAGCCCTCGCCCGCACCAGTGCTTTGGCGGCGCTTCAAAATCTCGACCTTTCGCGGAATCAATGTACGGGCGCATTACCGGAATCGTTGGGCAACCTCCGCAATTTGCGGGAATTGCGCTTGCAGAGCAATCAGTTCATCGGCGGCATTCCCGCATCCTTTGGGCAGCTTCAGCGCCTCACCGTTCTCGACCTCAGCAATAATCAGCTTTCAGGCGAACTTCCGTTGGAAAATCTTCGGCGTTTGGACACACTGCGCGTGGCGTATAATCGCTTTGGTTTTGCCGCGCTGGAAGGTTTGGTACACGTGCCGCATTACACCTATACCCATCAGCAAATACCGCGCACCGTCTTGCCCGACACGACCCTCAGCTTCGGCTTTCCGCTCTTGTTGAGCGCCCGGACTAGCGGCGTGAATAATCGCTATTCATGGCAACGGAGCGGCACGACGTTTCTGCGTAACAGCACCGATGCGGTTTTGCGAATAGCTGCCGTCGCTCCTTCAGACACCGGCGACTACGTTTGTACCGTCAGTAATACGGTGCTGCCTGAATTGAGCGCTGATGTCGTTGCAGTGCGGGTGCGAGGGCGTGTGCCTCTGCTTCCGCCGCAAGGGAGAATTATTCTTCGTGCGCCCATGCAAGAGGAAAACGAAGTGCCGCGTACTCCGGCGCTTGTCTGGTCAAGTATCGCGGGAGTTGATTTGTATGGAGTGGAGATTTCGACAGCAGCAAGTTTTACATCCATTCTGCTTCGGCGCACTCTTGCGCAGACCAACGATGCACTGACGAGCGGCACGGTTCAGCTTTTGACGGCGTTGGAGCCGCAATTCTCACTGCCCGCACTCACGCACATCTACTGGCAGGTCTGGGCGCAAAATCTGCGAGGCAGCACGGACACGGTGCGTGGCACTTTCACCACGTCAGCAGGCACGCCGCTTCTGGCGCTGACCACAGCACAGTTTGGCAAAATAGCGATGACCGATTCGGCGGAGCAACGGCTTGAACTCAGGAATATTTCTTCCCGGAGTGTTCGGCTTCGTAGTGCTTGGGTGATGATTGGCGGTGTGAACGCGCTTGCGCCATTTCGCCTTCAACTGCCCGACAGCAGCAATAGGGTGATTGCGCCTAATCAAGCAGTGCCCGTTGCATTGAAAGCGGTCTTTGCGCCTCAGATGGTGCCGGAAGTGCGTGGCGATGTCGTCATTGCTTACACGGTGGGCGAAGACAGCAACGCAGTGCCGCAGACACAAACGTTCCCCGCACGGCTTATTGGGCGCGGCTCGGCGCTGAAAATCATTCCGCCTCGCTT
This sequence comes from Candidatus Kapaibacterium sp., assembly GCA_025363605.1. GTDB lineage: Bacteria > Bacteroidota > Ignavibacteria > Kapaibacteriales > UBA4661 > PH2015. The sequence goes on along the minus strand of JANYDO010000415.1, from coordinate 1,874 downwards.
CGACACTTTAGTTGCGGGTTTGCCGCGACTGGCTTCGGCGCTGGTGCTCAATGTAGGCTCGGAAGCCCTGCGCATCAATCGTTTGCGCTTGCAAAGCGCTGTGCAACCGCTTCCTCCGGGGCAAGCCGCCACAACGCCTTACGCACTTCTTTCTAACGAAAGCAGCACCGTCATTGCCCCTTCCGATACACTTCCCATCTTACTGCGCGGACTGTCCACAGCCATCGGTGTGCTTCCCAATGATGCCATTCTCTGCGATGTCGGGAGCGACAGCAGTAAGAGTGGCGGCAGCATGAGTGGTAGTGCGCCCTTGGGGGACACCGCTATTGCCTCGTTACATTCTTTCGGGCGGGCGAAAACTTCGCAGGATGCCGCCATGAGCTTGGGGGTACGTGCTGTGCCGCCCTCTGCACCGCCCGGAACGTCAGTACGCATAGAGATTTTTATTGCGGAAGGAGATTTTGCAGCAATTTTCCGCGCAGCCACGCCGACGTTTCGCGGACGACTGCGCATCTCGCGTCAAGTCTTGGCTCTTGCGGCTTCGGCGGGATCACTGCGGCGATACATTTCGGCGAAGAGTCCGGCGGGAAGTCCCGATGAGCAGAACATTGATTTGCCACAGACATCCTGGTCGGGCAGAGGGGCGGTGCTGTTTAGTTTTGAAGCCGTCGCTGTCGCCGGAAGTGTTGATACGACAAGTATTACAGTGGAATCTTTTCTCTGGGGAAATCCAAAGGATGCCGATGTGGTTAATATTGCAGAATGTAGGTCGGGCTTTTTTCAAGCACGAGTATCGCAAGCGGGTGGGAAGCGGCTTATTTCCGGCATCGGGACGCGTATTATCTCCATTGCCCCCAACCCCGCACAAAATAGTGCTGAGGTGCGTTACTCACTCGCAGAGACAGGCTTTGCGACGCTGACGCTACTGGACGCACGAGGGCAGGAAGTACGCCGCCTTGTGAGTGAGGTGCAATCAAGTGGGCTGCATACGTTGGCGCTGAACCTCCAATGGCTCGCAAGCGGCATCTACACTGTCCGACTGAGTATAGGCGGCGAACAGGAAAGCCAACAACTGCACGTTATTCGGTAGAGGTGGTTTCTTGCTATTGCAGGCTGCGTGATACGTTGGCTTTCTGCTTGACGCGTAATGCTCGACGAAAGGCAATGACCGCTTATCGCCAAAAAACGACCGCTTATCGGAAACAATATCGCTCCAAGCAAGACGTGATGCTATCTTGTGGGCAGATAATTCACTCCTTTGTCTATCTCTTTCTGCCCTGCTCTATGGTACGTTTTCCGGCTGTACTTTTTGCCTCACTTTGCCTTGTATCTATGGCTCTTTCGGCACAAACGCCCGTGCTGGATTCCCTGCAAAATGCTCTCAAAACGGCGAAGGAGGAATTGCTCATTGCCCAGAAACAAGGGTTTAAGCCTGAGATAAAGGATGCTTACGAAAATTTTGCGAGCATCTATGCCCTCAAGCATGATTTTACAAAGGCTTTTGAGTATCAAAAATTACTGGCAGCAACCGTAGAACGGCTTGACGCGAGAGATAAGCCGTTCTACGCTTCGGAAAGCGTAGGACGGCAAGAGGACGCGGAGAGCGACTATCCCAAATCTCTCCTCTACGTCCCGCTTCTCTTGGAAGGCGCACCAATCGGCGTTTTGTCGGTGCAAAGTTATCAGCGCAATGCCTATTCCCGCGCCGATTTGGACACGCTCCAAACCCTCGCCAACTACGCCGCTATCGCCATTGCCAACGCCGAAAGCACGGAAGAAATCATCCGTCAAAAAGCCATTGTCGAAGAATTTAACCGCAATATCCAAGACTCCATCCGCTACGCCAAGCGCATCCAAGACGCGATGCTCCCTTC
>JANYDO010000361.1 GCA_025363605.1 Candidatus Kapaibacterium sp. | reverse complement strand
TTGTCTATATTGCGTATTGGTCATATGCTCGTGGCTGGGTTGTAGATGGTTTGTGATGATTCCACTACAAATCTACGCCACGTGCGTATGGTCTTCAACTTTCAAAGAACTTTTTTTCTAAATATGTGTACGGTACTGAAGTACAAATATACACATTTTTTAAGCGATTACAAAATTTAGCATGAACAAAGAGAGTATTTGTGCAGAATTCCACTTGAAAAATATGCAGAAAAAGCCTATGTTCTGAGATAAAGCACGTGAAATTCACAGACTTTTGTTATTTTTCGCAAAATGTGAAGAAGTAACCATCACAAAATCGATGATTCATCTCACGCTCTTACTCACTCATCCACCCCACACCTGTGTACATTTTCGGTCGCAATGCTGTCGCTGAAGCCCTCGCATCAGGGAAAAAGATTGAAAAAATTTTCTGCCAATATGGTTCGGAAGGCTCTACCATAACGGCTCTGCGTATCCAAGCCGAAAACGCACATATTCCTTTTGCCCTGATGGATAAGCAGAAATTCAGGACGTTGGAACGTGAAGTCTGTGGTGAAAATGAGAATGCACAAGGTGTGATTGCCCTCGTGTCGGCTGTCAAGACTTTGAGTATCGGGGAGCTTATCGAACAGGTATTCGCTGCTTCTGAACAGCCCATGCTTATTGCCCTTGATGGTATTACGGACCCTCACAACGTTGGTGCTATCGCTCGCTCCGCCGAGTGTGCAGGCTTTCATGGTATTATTGTTCCCGAACTCAGAGCCGCACCACTAAGCGGTACTGCCATGAAAACATCTGCCGGAGCATTACAACATATCGCCGTTGCGAAGACAAGCAATCTTGCGAAGGCACTCGAAGATTGCCGTAATGCCGACTTTCGTATTGTTGCACTCGAATCTGAAGCCGAGAACGATTATTCCAAAGCATTCCAGCAGGACAATCTTTTCAATGAGCCGATGGTCATCGTGGTCGGTAGTGAGGGAGAAGGGATACAGCGCACAGTCCGCCGCATCTGTACTGATGCTGTTTCTATTCCCCTTCAAGGGCGTGTTGCTTCGCTTAACGCCTCGGTTGCTGCCGGTATCGTCATGTTTGAAGTAGTTCGTCAGCGCTTGCAAACACCGATGAACACTGTGTCGGAATCATAATTATTGTCATCTCAATCAGCAAGTTTTGTCTGTTCCCTCTCATTCGCTCACATTTGTCGCAGATTATCGTGGAAAATATTGCTCAACCCACCATAAAACTACACGCTCTTCTTGTAGAAGATTCGGCGTTGGATGCCGATGTGCTGATTCGTTTTCTACGGTATCACGATATTGATATTAGTTACGAGCGTGTTGATACCATGCCACAACTTAAAGCCGCATTGCATAAAGAATGGGATGTTATCTTTTGTGACTATAATATCCATACAGGCTTTACCGGAATGGATGCGCTTATGACTATTCGCCAGTTCGAGCGTGAACGAGGTGAAGTACCGGGTAAGCCTATGATTCGTGTCCCGGTTATTATGATTTCCAGCATTTTGAACGAGCCATCCATCGTTGCTGCCATGAACGCAGGCGCATCGGATTTTATTATTAAAGGCTATCTGGAGCGACTTGTCCCGATGCTGCATAGGGAAATTGGTTATGTGCGCTCCATTCAATATTACTACGCAGCTTGGAAAAATTCTAGCGAAGGATTACCAGAGACAACATAACGGTTCGCCAACGTAACTAAGCCGCATGCAGCTGAGTAACGATAGACATAAAATCACTGAAACCTACTATAAACTGGCAAAGCTACCGAACCCCGACCTCACGCCCTATACATTGCCTGATGAGCGTATGCATATCGAAACCGAACATATTGCCTCTCAAATTTCACTTGATACATCCATCCTTTCGGGAACTTCACGCAATGGAGCATCGGTGGAAGATATTCGTGTACTTATTGCTGTCGAATTTTTTGGTGAAGGCTATGCGCTTCTGAAAATGCTTGAATCGGCTCATTATTTCCCTGATTTTCTCATTGTTCTGAATAATGAATACTTAGCTTCATCACTGACCGCAGAGAAATGGGATGTTGTACTGTGCAATGCTGATTCCTCAAAATTTAGTGTTCGGGAGATGCTATCACTTACGCAAGCCTGTGATGCAAAACGTTCTCGAAAAACATTCGATACCAATGATATTGATACCCTTAGCACTGCCTATGATTCCTCAACACTCTTTTTTGTCCTCTCCGATACCCTGTCGGCAGAAGGTGCTACTGACCTTGTAAAAGCCGGTGCTACCGATGTTATCCGTCACGATAATGCCGAACGCCTACGCACTAGTCTCCATCGCGAGTTGTCGAAGGTACGCCAGCAAACTCCCACCATCGCACCCGTACTTGCTACCGTGCGTGAAGACGAGAGCAATCTTGCCCATGAACAAAATATCACCAACTGGCAGAGCGACAATAGCAATGACGAGCATTTTCGGCATCTTGTGCAGCATTCACGCGATATTATTTCCATACTCGATGAAAACTTACAGATAATCTATCAAAGCCCCGCGTTCTATCGGCTTTTTCATTATCGTGAAGAGGACGTTGTGGGGCTTCCGGCATTGAATATTGTACATCCGGAGGATAAGGAACTTATCTCGGATGCTCTCCGAATGGTGGTCGCATCACCGGACACGCAAGTCACGGCAACTTTCCGTGCTCGTACTGCCGAAGGCACATACCGCACAATTGAGGGCATTGCCAGTAATCGTCTTGCTCATCCTAAGGTTCAAGCTATTATTGTGAACTCCCGCGATATTAGTGACCGTACCGGTATGGAAGGCGCATTACGCGAGAGCGAACAGCAGTATAGAACGCTCGTCGAAAACTTGTCGGAAGGTATCATTATTACCGATAAAGACGACAAATTTATTTTTGTCAACCCTGCTGCCGAGCAGACTTTTGGTGTAGAGCGCGGGCTTCTTCTTGGAAAGACGATTGAGCCCTTCATCAAGCCCGAAATGCAGGCATTGGTGGACGATCAAAATACTGAGCGCCGCGCCGGAAAGCCCGGGCGGTACGAATTGGAAATTATTCGCGCTAATGGTACAAAGCGCTGGCAGACTATCAATTCCACACCGCGCTTCGACGAGAATGGCGTGTTTATGGGGTCGTTTGTTATCTTTAATGACATCACCGAACGCAAAAGCCACGAAGAAGCAAATGTTCTTTTTAGTCAATTTCTGGAGCGTCGGATTAGCGAACGAACGGAAGCACTCAAGCGTGCCAATGCGGAACTCAAGCATGAAATCGCTGAACGTAAACGCATTGAGGAAATGCTTCTCCAAAGCGGTGAGCGCTTGAACAGCCTTCTGCGCAATTCTTCTGATGTAATTACGATTGTGGAAGAAAATGGCGATATTAGCTATGAATCGCCTGCTACCGAGAAAGTCTTCGGATTCGAGCCATTCGAGCGTATCGGGCAAAATTTTCTCACGTGTGTCCATTCGGAAGACCAAGATGCTGTGCGGTCGTTCCTCCATGACGTTATTTACCAGCCGGATGCTATTCGCACGATTGAATTTCTGCATCGGTCGAACAAAAAAAATGATTACGAATGGATAGAAGTGACTGCCAGTAATCAAATTCACAATCCGGCTGTGGGCGGCATCGTGCTGAACTCACGCGATATTGCCACTCGTAAAGCTGCCGAACAGGAACTCAAACGCGCTTTGCAACAAGAGAAAGAACTGGGCGATCTGAAAAGCCGTTTTATTACGATGGTTTCGCACGAGTTCCGTAC
>JANYDO010000354.1 GCA_025363605.1 Candidatus Kapaibacterium sp. | reverse complement strand
CTGCCGTTGCACGGGCTATGCTTCTATCAAACGCGCCATAGACCGCGTTGTGACGGAACTAGCCGATACTTTGGTAGAGAGCGGGCAGCGTATTCCGATGCTCGTTAGCAAACGCCTTTTGCCGGAGTATTTTTCGGCAATTCCTGAGCGGCTTCTTGCGCTCAAAGACCGCACGGATACTAGCACTCCAAACAACGGGAACGGCACTTCTCATGCACACGATTTTGCTATCGGCGGGGGAACGGATTTGTTTGTGCAAAAGCCCGAAGCGCTCTTGAAATCTCGCGTTCGCTTGCTTGGTGCGCCCAAAACACCTATTATGCCTGTTCACGACGAGGGCGGCTGGTGCGTGATGGATGCGCGAACTCCCGTGGCGGCTTTTTTGGAATCGCCGCTTATCCGACAGCACATTCCGCAAATGCAGCATTTTCTGACGCTGTTTGCTTCTACTCCCATTCGTAACCGCGCTACTCTTGGCGGCAACATCAATAACGCCTCGCCGATTGGCGATATGACGGCAATTTTGCTGGCGCTCAATGCCGAACTCACACTATTGGCTGCCGATGGCTCAGAACGGCGTGTTCTGTTGCGGAATTACTACAAAGGCTACAAAACACTCGACCGCGCACCAAATGAACTCGTCGAAACGATTCGTTTCAAGCTGCCGGATGAAAACTCACTGTTCAATTACGAAAAAGTTTCGCGGCGTACCTACTTGGATATTGCCAGCGTGAACACCGCTTTGCAACTGCGCTTGATGGACGGCTTCATCACCGAAGCACACGCTTCGGCGGGCGGAGTGGCGGCAATTCCGCTGTATCTTGCCGAAACGTCGGCGTATCTTATTGGCAAACAGACTTCTACTGCAACGTTCCGCGAAGCCGCTTCCATAGCGGTCTCCGAAACTTCGCCTATTTCGGATGCGCGTGGCACTGCCGACTACAAGCGGCTTTTGCTCAGGCAACTTTTCTATGCGCACGCCGTGGATTTGTTTCCGCAGCAACTGGACGTACATGAGTTTTATCGCTATGAGGCGTTACTGTGAATCTGATGGTATAACGAAGAATACGGCAGTCGTCCTCAAAGATTCCTTTCCTCAACGCCAAGAAAGGTATATCTTCAGTTGGTATCGCTTTGCGCTCCCAAACCTCTCAGAAGTACGGTTTATTTCGCAGTGTTTCCGTGGGGTATTTTTTCGCGGCGCGATTCGCTCCTTTTTGCGTAGTTTTGTGCTGGCAAATTCTTATCCGTCCTGTTTTTCGTCCCAAACCAGAGAATATGCGTTTTCCCGCTTTCTTCATTGCAGTATATCTTGTCATTGCTGTCAGCTCATGCGCTTCCCAGCAGTCGGCGCTGACCATAGACCGTACGACATTGAATGAATATGCTTTTGGGTTGCCGGAATATCCGATAACGCAAGGCTCATCAGCACAAAGCTCATTAGCACAAAGTTCATCACTGCAAAGCTCCTTGGAACAATCACTCTGGGCAACACAATACTACGTTCACTACGCAGAAGCCACAAACGCTAACGGTCACGCTCTCTTGGATATGAACGGTAATAGTTTTGGCGTGAATCTGAGCGAGCGCGATTGGTGCTTCGGTGGCGTAGAAGGCACAATTCAAGTAAAAGATTCATCCGGCAAAGTGCGCACGTACAACTACGCCGGACGCGGAAAAGACCTGCAAGTAGATTGCTCGAAGTATTTCAAGGGACCGCTCATCAAGCCCGAAGCTATTGGGCGAACACGCTACATCTACGCACGGGGAGAATTTGGCGATGGCGTAAAAGGGCTTATTCTCGTGCCGTTCCGCACGATTGCTGTTGATACCACGACCTATCCGATTGGCACTGTTCTCTACATTCCTTCCGCCCGGGGGATTGAAATCGAGCTTCCTTCGGGCAAAAAAGTGCCGCATGATGGCTACTTCTTTGCGGGCGACATTGGCGGCGCAATCAAGGGCAATCACATTGACGTATTTACCGGAGTTTATCGGAAGAATCCTTTTCCCAACGTCGTCCAGAGCAAATCAAACGCAACCTTCGGCGCAATAACGGTGAGCGATAAGCTCGTCATTGAGATTTTACGAGGCTTGCATGAATACCACGAAAAGAAATAATTATCACACTGCCTGTTATGTCCAAACTCATTCTCAAACCTCTCGACCAGCAAACGCCCACAGCAAATACGTCACTCGCGCAAGCAAGTTCGTACAGCGCCATTCTGGACGCGCTCAATCCCACGCAACGCGAAGCGGCTGCCGTTATTAACGGACCGCTCCTCATTTTGGCAGGTGCGGGCAGCGGCAAGACACGCGTACTGACCTACCGCATTGCGTATATGATTGAAAAAGGCGTACAGCCGTGGAATATCCTTGCGCTGACCTTCACCAACAAGGCTGCGGGCGAGATGCAAGAGCGCATCGCTGCGCTTGTGGGCGAGGACAAGGCGCGGCGTATCTGGGCGGGAACGTTCCACTCGGTCTTTGCGCGGATTCTACGGCGTGAGGCGGAGCAAATTGGATTTACGTCTGCTTTCTCTATCTACGATGCCGATGATTCCTTGTCGGTCATCAAAGCAATTATGAATGGGCTTGGCATATCGCAGCAAAACTACAACCCTACCGCCGTGCGTGGTGCTATTTCCAGCGCAAAAAATAAAATGCTTTCGTGGCAAGAGTACCAGCGCGAAGCCGGTTCGCTCTTCGAGAAGCAAGTCGGCATGATTTACAAAGACTACGAGAAGCGGCTTGCGAAGAATAACGCAATGGATTTCGATGATTTGCTGCTGAATATGATTCGTCTTCTGCGGAACAACGCCGGAGCGCTGGAGCGCTACCAAGACCAATTTCGCTATATTCTCATTGACGAATATCAAGACACCAACAAGGCACAATACGAGGTAGTGAACCTGCTCGCCCGCAAGTACCGTAACGTCTGTGTCGTAGGCGACGACGCGCAAAGCATATACAAATGGCGCGGTGCAGACATTCGCAACATTCTTGATTTTGAGCGGGATTACACCGATGCAAATGTGGTGCGCTTGGAGCAAAATTACCGCTCGACAAAAGTTATTCTGGAAGCGGCAAACGACGTGATTAACCGCAACAGCCGTCAAATCAAGAAAGCGCTCTGGACAGACAATGCCGACGGTGCAAAGATTCAACTCTTGCGCTGCCGCGACGACCGCGAAGAAGCCGAAATTATTGCCCGCACGGTCAAGACCGGGCAAGCCAAGCACGGGCGCAACCTTGAGGATTATGCCGTGCTCTACCGCACGAATGCTCAATCGCAAGCAATTGAAGATGCGCTCCGCCGCGAAAATGTTCCGTACCTGATTGTAGGCGGCGTGTCGTTCTACAAGCGCAAAGAAGTCAAGGATACGATTTCGTACCTCCGAGCAGTCGTGAACCCTCGCGATGATGAGAGTTTGCTCCGCATCGTGAACGAACCGCCGCGCGGATTGGGTAAAACGTCCATTGACCATTTGCAGCAATTCGCCGAAGCGCGTAATCTCTCGCTTCTGGAAGCATTCGAGCAAGCCGAACAAGTAGATGCACTCCAAAAACGCGCTCAAACTGCCGCACACGGCTTCGCAACAATTCTCCAACGCGCAGCCTCGCACCAAAGCGCTGCCCGCGCTGATGAAGTCGCCAAAATGCTGATGGAATCAAGCGGCTTGCTCAAAATGTACGAAGACGATGGCTCGGAAGAAGCACTCGACCGATGGAACAACATTCAGCGCGTTCTGTCGCACTTAGCGGAATACTGCGAGCGCCGCGCTGCCGAAGGTGAAAGCGCCACGCTTGAGCAGTATTTGCAAGAAATCGCGCTTATTGCGGATATTGATGTGATGAAAGCAGGCGGCAAGCACGTTACGCTGATGACGATACACTCCTCCAAAGGGCTGGAATTTCCGATAGTGTTTATTGCAGGCATGGAGCGGGGCTTGTTCCCCGGCACTCGCGCCGAGCAGCAGCAAGACGAGATGGAAGAAGAACGCCGCCTCTTTTACGTGGGCATTACCCGTGCGGAAGAACAACTTTATTTGACACACACCGAAAAGCGGTATCGGTTCGGCGAACTGACCTACCCGCTTCCGTCGCCATTTCTGGGCGAAATTCGCGCGGAACTCATGGAACATGGCGGCACAAGCATACAAAGCCGCTTTAGTTCCGGCAGTGGCGTGGGTACGTCAGCACAGGGAAGAAACTATCAGCCCGTCAGTCAAGTGAACACTCAGGCTCGCGGCGCATCTTCGCAGGGAATGACCTATTGGCAAAAGCCCAAAGAGGCAGCACCTAAGCGCGATTTTGACGATATTCCCGCAGAAGAAAACTACTCACAAGCCTCGCCTGACGAATCTTTTGACGATATTCCGCTCCGTGTCGGCTCCCGCGTTCGGCATCAGATGTTTGGCGACGGGAAAGTGGCAAAACTCACCGGAGCAGGTGAAACCTCGCAAGTGGAAGTAGATTTTGCCAGCGTGGGACGAAAGAAATTGGTTCTCAAATTTGCTAAACTAACCGTTTTGTCGTGAACATGAACGAGCGCTTGAACGCACTATCATCATCATCATTCTCTCTATCATTGCTACGCCCGCAGACCGATGCTGTATTGCTGTCTTTGCTGGCAGCGTCGGCTTCAGCCGTGGCAATCCTCATTGACCCGCTTGCTGCTTTGGCTGTGGCAATGCTTCCTGTGCTGGCAATTGTCATTATACTTTTTGTACGGTATCCGCGTATATGGCTCTATACGGGTGCGGTTGTGAATTACTTTTGGATTTCGCAAGGCAAGGGAGACACGGAAATCACCTTGCTGGAATATGCGCTGGTGGCGTTTTATATTGGCGGATTATGGATTTGGTTTTTTGCCATGGTGTTTATCAAGCGCAAGCGGATTGTGCGGAACATTGCTGATAGGATTCTGCTTATTGCCATCGGTGCAGCATCCATAACGATTGTGCTTGCCTTTGCTAACGACGAATCTTCACCCCTTAACTGGCTGCGGGAGTACTTGCTTTTTTCGATGATGCTCTACTATTTTCCGTGGCGTGAGCATCTGACGGAACGGAAGCATATTCTTACGTTCTTTACGCTCACAGCCGGCGTTTTTATTGGTATCGGAGTGATGAATCTTTGGCAGTATGTCAAGGCGGCATCGAATGTGCTGTACGCCTATCAAGTATGGACATCGCGCAGAACACTCAATACGCATATCTTCCTCTGCGCTATGATTTTGGGAGCGATGGGTGCTTTTTTTGCTTCTACGCGCAAAGCACGTTTGGGTCTGCTTACCCTTACAGCATTTTATACCTTGGTTGTAGTGGTAAGTTTTTCACGTGGTTTTTGGATTTCCGGCACAATTGGTATTCTCGCAACGCTCTGGATTCTTGATAAGCGCAAGGTGTTCATGTTTGCTCTCTACGGTATCATCGGTGCGGTGCTGTTTGTCAGTGTCGTACAGTTCATATTCCCTGAGCGTGCCGCACTTATCTTGAAGGTGATTCAGGCACGCCTTACCTCTTCAACGGAAGGGACACAAGATTTATCCGTTTTGGCGCGAATATTTGAAACGAAAGCTATTTTCAATAGTATCATTACCTATCCTCTTGGCGGTGCCGGATTAGGAGCCACCATTGTTATTTACGACCCCCTTAATCATATCCATTCGAGAGTGAGTTTTATCCATAACGGCTATTTATTTATTTGGATGAAACTGGGCTTGGCATTCTTTCTTGCTTTCTATTTCGTGTGGGCTTATATGCTCTATCGTGCTTATCGTCTCGCAAAGCAAGCAATCCAACCACTGCATCGTATCTTAGCCGGCAGTGCTTTTGGTTCGTTAGTGGCTTTTTCATTGCTCAACATCACAAGCGCTATCCCCGAAGTGCGCGATGGATTCTACTGTTTATCAATGCTCTATGTGGCAGTTAGTTTTGCCGATATTTCTTCAAAACGCACTTGACTTCAAGGCACTATTGCTCCGCATTAGTAATTATCCCCACGACCATATTTCCCCGGCTCTGTGCTACCAACAGTTTCTATCATCATCGTCAGCTACAATGTCGCTGCTATTATGCGTGATTGTCTCGCCTCCATCGCCCGCGAGACCACGACACCATACGAAATAATCATCATTGACAATGCCTCAACTGATGATTCTTGTGCAATGGTAGAGCGTGATTTCCCTCACGCACAGCTCATTCACAACACGGAAAATCAAGGCTTTGCAAAAGCAAACAATCAAGGCTTACGCCTCGCAAAAGGTGAATTTGTGCTGTTCCTCAATCCCGATACGGTGATTGTGAACGATGCCATTGATACGATGCTGACCTTTCTGCAAGAGAGACAGGAGATTGGAGTGCTTGGTCCGCACACTTTTAATGCCGATAGCGTAACAACGCAAGCAACAGCGCTTCATCAACCAACGCTTATGCGAGCGTTTCATGCGAATATCCCGCTTTGGCGGCTTGTCCCCGGCTGGCGTCCACCGCTCTTGGGCGAATACGTACCTGATGGCTCCGGCGCAGTAGAGATTGTCAAAGGCTCATGTATGCTGATGCGGACGGCGCTTGCGCGTGAGATTGGCGGCATGAATGAGCTGTATTTTATGTATTCCGAAGAAATTGATTTGTGCGAAGCAGTACGGAAACAAGATCTTACGGTCTATTACTATGCTGACGCAAGTATCATTCACCTTGGTGGGGCATCCACTGATGCGGTCTCGGACGAAATGACGGTGCATCTCTATCGGAGCATGAAGAAATTTTTTGCTCGCATATATAATGATTCGCCTTTTGCACTTCAAACCTTGCGCGGAATTTTGTTTTTTGGTAGTTTGTGGCGTTTGTCTGTGTGGAAGTTTATGGAAATTCTGGGACAAAATGCTTCAAAAGCCCGTGCCAAGCAAGGTAATCACAAGGCTCTTTTGCGTTGGCTCCTTGGCGAATACTCGTAATAACTCTTCACATACTAGCTCTCTGATGCTATGGAAACAAAAGAAATTCAGGAACTGATAGCTGCTCTTGCACTGGACACACAGGCATTCAAGGCACAGTTGATTGCCTCCCAAGAGTATGCTGATAGACGCGCTGCCGAAGCTGATAAGCGCAATGCCGAAGCAAAAGTCGAAGCCGACCGCACAATGGAAGACCTCAAGCGCCAAATTAAAGAACTTGGTAAGCAAATTGGCGGCTTGGGCAATAAATTTGGTTCGTTTACCGAAGGAATCTCCCTGCCGTCCGTCCGACAACTTCTCTTTGACCGTTTCGGCGTTGAAGACTTTATGCCGGGTCGCCGCAGACGCATTGGCGCGGACACGATTGAATTGGATGCGCTCGGAGTAGTGGGCGGGGAGCGCAACGAAGGGTATATCGTCGAAATCAAAAGTCATTTGCGAAGCGATGCTTTGGAACAAATGCGCAACACTCTCGCACGATTTCGGAGCATTTTCACGGAGTATGCCCATCTCAAATTATATGGTATTATCGTTGCTGCCGACGCAAACAAAGAAGTCTTAGAAGAAGCGCGGCAATCGGGATTCTATGTCATTACGTTTGAGGAAGATTTGATGCGCTTCCACGATGATAATGGGTTTGTACCGAAGGCGTATTGAAGCGGATATGCGGTTTTACAATGGGTCAATATCGAATCTTCCTCAAAAAACTATTTCAAACATTCAGAAAAATCTTCCTTCTCTATGTATAAATCTCTTGAATTCAAGTCTTCTTCTCTCCATCTTGGCTATGCCTGCATTTGGGATACTGAACGCCAACGAACTTGGTCGGGAACACCGTTTCAGCTACTAAAAGCATTAGAACAACAAGAAAACACCGTGCCATATAGTCTTGATTGCGCCTTGTCTCCAAATCAAACTTTTTTTTATAAAATTTTTGGGTTGCGTTATCGCCTGGGGCAGAGGTTTTCACTCTATCGATTTATGCCGCCGTATTTGAGCGCTGTAGCAAAGCGTTGTTCACATCTTGTAAATTCGACATCCACAAAACTCAACGCAGTAATACAAATCGGTGATCTCGCCATTTTGCAGGATATACCAACGTATTCTTACCAAGATTTGACAGTTCACTATATTTTGAATTATCTTCACAAAACAGGTAAACCTCTACCAATGTTTACAATGTACAAAGAGCGGGAACTAATGAGACGATGGGAGTATCAACAGCGATATTATGAAAACTGTACGGGTATTTTTACAATGAGTGATTGGCTCAAAAACTATCTTGTCACAAATAGTATCGTTCCTGCACATAAAATCCATACCGTTCATGCAGGAACAAATGTACCCCAGCAAACCAGTAACGCAACAGCTATTGAACCCGCAACAAAAACCGCAACAAAAATGATTCTCTTTGTCGGTAGAGATTTTGAACGTAAGGGTGGTGATATTGTTGTAGAAGCTTTTTTACGTGTGCGCAAGGAATATTCTACGCCGGTACGACTTGTAATTGCTGGACCTAAAACTTGGCAGTCATGCTATCCGGCGAGCAGAACAATCCCCGAAGGTATTGATTTTCTTGGTGATGCTGACTATACAACTCTTCGCAGCTATTTTGCTAAAGCTGATGTATTCTGTATGCCTTCACGATTTGAAGCCTTTGGAATTGTCTTTGCTGAAGCTCTTGCCTTGGGCGTACCGTGTATAGGTCGTCACGCCTACGCAATGCCTGAGGTAATTACACATGGCGACAACGGTTATTTACTGGATGCTAATGCTGAGGGTGTAGAAGCAGCACAAAAGCTTGCGGAACTTATCATGACAACTTTTGAAAATGATACAATGCGCACACGTGTACATTCACGTCGTGCAGAAACCGCACAATATTTTTCGTGGAATCGTGTTGCTGAGCAGATGGTGTCATTTATCCGTCAATAAATAAAACTTGCCTTGGATGCGTTATGCGTGAATATTGTGCAACTCTTAGCGAACCATGCTGAAACTTAGATATTTCGCCCCAAACTACATTATTCCATCTTTCAAATGAAACTCTCCATCGTCATTCCTGTCTATAACGAAGAGCGCTATATCCACACCGCATTAGAGCGTGTACTCGCAAGCGATGTTTCCTTTTTGGGTCTTGAGCGCGAGGTGGTTGTGGTCAATGATTGTTCCAAAGATGCAACGGCAAAAGAACTGGAACGCTATGCAAATCACGATACCGTGCGGGTCTTTCACCACGACGTAAATCAAGGCAAAGGTGCTGCGCTGCGGACGGGCTTCGGTAAAGCAACAGGTGACATTATGCTTATTCAAGATGCTGATTTCGAGTACGATCCCGCCGATTATCCCAAACTCTTGCAGCCCATATTGGACGGCAAAGCAGATGTTGTCTTCGGTTCACGCTTTGCGGGCGGCGAACCGCATCGTGTCTTGTATTTCTGGCATTCGGTGGGCAACAAATTTTTAACCTTGCTTTCCAATATGATGACCGACATCAATTTGACGGATATGGAAACGTGCTACAAAGTCTTTCGCAGCGAGATAATACGCCAAATCAGCATACAAGAAAATCGTTTTGGATTCGAGCCGGAAATCACCGCAAAAGTTGCACGATTGGCACGAGAAGGCACGTGTAAAATCTACGAGGTCGGTATTTCCTACAATGGACGCACATACGCCGAAGGCAAAAAAATCACGTGGAAAGACGGCTTTTCTGCGCTCAAGTGTATAATCAAGTATAATCTTTTTGCCTAACACTTCCCACATTTTACTATGAAATCATCATTCCTTGCCTTCATCTTCGATTCGCCAAGTAAGCGCTTTCTGTGGATAATGACGGCAGTGGCATTTGCTATCCGATTGACGATTATGCTTCTTTTGGGTGAGACCGTCAAGCCTGAAATGTACGAAATGGGAGCAATCGCATCCAATATGCTACATGGATACGGCTACGCGATGCACTGGCTTTCCTACGTGCCAATAGAGCCACTCCGCAAAGCTATGGTCGAAGCACACCTGCCGCCCCCGTATGAGGGCGCATGGCAGCCTCCTTTGCAGACGTACATTGTCTATTATGCTTTTCAACTGTTCGGGGAAACGCCGAAAGCTGCATCAATGCTCATGCTTCTCAATGTAGTCTGGAGTACCTTCATTCCTCTGGTGGTGTATCGGATAACGACTCTGCTTGGTACAGACGAAGCAATTTTAGAAAAAGCATCACGCCTTAGTGCGCTTGCCGCCACGTTTTTTTTACCCGCCGCATATGCAGTTATCACATATTCCGGTTCGAGTTTGTATCAACTTGTCTTCTTACTTTTTTTCTGGATGCTTTTGCTTACTCTCAGACGACAGAATGTCGTCTATTTACTTGCAGCAGGTGTATTTGCCGGAATACAGATGCTTTTGAGAAGTGAATTTTTAGTATTAGGTCTGGGAATGATAACGCTTGCGAGTCTCGTCGCTACATGGCAATTCAAAGACAGGCGGTTTCTTTTTGCGGGAATGATTGGCTGCTTGATGGCGTTACTTGTCATCACACCATGGATGGTGCGTAATTACAACGTGTTTGGAAAGATTGTCCCAATTGTAAGCCGCCCGTGGTTCGAGATTTGGCGCGGGAATAATCCCGATGCGACGGGTGCGGCATGGAAAAAGGATGGGTCGTGGTATTGCTCGATACTGGCGGATTCAACAAATACAAAGCTAACACATGAATTCGATGCTATTCCTTACACCAACGCATTTGAGCTACGTGCAAACGAGATTATGAAGCGCGAGGCGCTTACGTTCATGCACGAACACCCGACCGAGGTAGCTACCTTGGCTATTCAAAAAATCGGATTTCTCTGGATTCACGATCTGTACAACCCGCAAAGTCAGAAAATCGTCTATATCGTGTTTATGGTGGCAACAAGCGTCCTGATTTGGTGCGGCTTCTGGACGTTGTGGCGTTGGCAAGGAAAAAGCATAAACGATGGAGCAATACTTCTCTACGGCGCATATATCCTCTTTTACACAGGAATTTTTGCGCTGACATTTATTTTGCCACGTTATCGAGTGTATGTATTTTCGGGACTGCTACCGCTTACAGGTATAGGCTTGGCGTGGCTTTGGAAGGTGTTTCAAGGCAAAGTGAAAACAAAATAACCCTTGAATTCAAGACTATTTTTGTTGAGGCGTTTTCTGTATTTGCAAGATAGAATCAGGGCTTGAATTCAAGGGGTGCTTTCTATCACGATTCCTTAAAAAATCGAATGATTTCCCGCACGTGACTCACAATTGCCGCATCTGCCATTGCTTGCGACATGGCATTTTGTGCGTCGCGCGAGATTTTTTCGTGGTCAAGTTTGTTTGTTTCTGCAAGGTCGTCGGTGCGCTGCCGGAGTGCTTCGAGTTTGCGCTGTTGATCGTTCAGTGCGGCGACCTGCTCTGAAGCCCACGAATGCTCGCTTTCGGTGTCTAATCGTTCTTGCAAGCGCTCTACAGCGTTTCTAATTTCCTCTACCGTCACTTTCATTGTTTGAATGTCTTCGCGTGGATACACAATCTCTTCGCCAATCGTTGCAAGGCGCTTCCGTACGTACTCATAGCCGCGCACTACGGGACGCACGACCGTCAGTATCAGTGCTGCTCCCGCACCGAAGTACCCGATAAAACTGATACCTGCCGAAGCAAGAAAGTACATCCCCACAGCCGTTGCCAGATGCAGCACAATAGCGATGATGAGCGCACGGTCTGCCCATGATTTGGTATAAGCAATTTTCGTGTCGTCAATCATAATCCCGCGCTTGCTTGATTCTTCTGCCTCCGCAACGATAGTACGGGCTTGAAAGTAGATATTCCACGGCACGGTAACAATAGTAATGAGCCACACCAGAGTCATAAGCCCAACAGTCCAATCAAGAGGCGAAATAGTAGATATGCCGCTTCCATGAAAGATAAACCATGCCACGCCGCCCAGCAGCACCAACACAATAATTCCGCTTATTTCTCGCATATTCGCTCTCCTTGTAAAAAACAACATGATAAGGAAGTGGACAAAATTAGATTGTAATATCTGCACAGACAAGATGAGCGCCGCGCTCAGTCTGTGCTACGGCATGAAATCTGGCTTTCGTGGCACAGACACTCTTGTCTGTGTTCCAAAAATTACTGTCTAGGTGCTTAAAAACTCCTCATTCTGTTGAATCCGCTTGAACTTGCGCCCATCCGCAATCGAATTTATTCATCATTTGCCAAAGCAAAGGTTTCGTCCAGTTCAAAACTCTGCACCAAATCTATAGTGGACGCGGCAAATCGGCACGCTGCCGCTCGCGCTCGTACATCACCTTCTTCTCGGAGTGACCATTCGGCGTGCTCTGCCAGAAGTGCTAAGGATAATGACCGTCCCAGCGTCATGGCAATACGCCGCGCTGAGGCTTCCACACGTGCCGACGCTCCAGAAGAAGAAGATTCTTCCAAGAAATATAGAACATTCTGCACAGCGCTTTCTGCCTTGCGTCCACACTCTTGCAGGCGTTCATCGGTGAACGTGGCGTTTGAGCGCCGAATCTGGTCGTGAATAAGCCGCAGACCGCCGCCAGTAATGGATTTCAACGTGTCGAGCGAAAGCACATTCGTTGTTCCTTCCCAAATGGACAGCACTTGCGAATCGCGCAAAAGCATCGGCAGCCCGGTGTCTTCCACATAGCCCGCTCCGCCAAAACATTCCAGAACCTCGCTTGCAACGCCGACTCCTTGCTTGCCACTCGTGAGTTTTACAATTGAACTCAGTGTGCGGAAGAGCTTGCGCTCCTCATCTGTTGCAATCCCTGCTTCCTCTTTTCCCAAAAGGCTCACGGCAAAAAAGACCAAATGAAATGCTGCCTCGAACTCTGCTTGCAGCGTTGCCAACGTATCGGCGTGAAGCGGCTTTCGGCTGAGTGTGTCGCCAAAAGCCTTGCGTTTGGTAGCATAATCTCGCGCCAGCGCAAGACCGCGCCGCATAAAACTGATGGCGCAAATGCTGTTCCACGTGCGCGTGATGTGCAGCATGGGAACGATATTGCGAACACCATTTTGCGTATCATAGACAAGGTGCGCCGGAGTGCCGTTCAGGACAAGTTCTGCCGTAGGAAGTTTTTTTGTGCCGAGTTTTTCTTTGAGACGCTGAACGGTGATGTTGTTCAAGCACCCCGCGTCGTCACGTAATTCCACATAAAACAGCGCCAAACCATCGCCGCCTTCGGGATTACCAATCGGGCGAGCAAGCGTGAGTGCCATTTGTGCCGTCACGGCAGAAGTAAACCATTTCCGTCCATAAAGCCGCCACGTGCCGCTTGCATCCTGCTCTGCGACCGTTTCGGTTAATCCGACATCCGAACCGCCCGTGGATTCCGTCATCCATTGTCCGCTTGTCCAGAATTCGTCGGCATTGCGGCTGGTCAAGTGTGGCACGGCGCGGTCTATGAGGGTTTTGTTGCCCGAACGCAAGAGTGTACGCGCTGCGCCATCGGTCATGGCAAGCGGACACGTGAATACATCCGTGGAAGGATGAAATAAATATGCCAGTGCAAACTGGTGAATGCGGGCAAATTCTCCGAGTGGCGAATTGTATGATGCCGCAACGATACCTTTTTCTGCCGCGAGACGTTCCGAATATTTCCAAAATGGTGAAACTTCAACATGGTCAATACGATTGCCCCAGGCATCGAAGGGAATATGCTGCGGCTCGTACAAGCGGTATTCGTGCTGCAAGCGAAAGAATTCACCGCCGGAAAGCTCGCCCATTTCGTGCAGCGACGGCTCAATTTCTGCGAGTATTGCTGCGGGAAGCGCTCGTCTGAGATAGGATTTGAGTACACGGTCTTCAAGATACTGGTTCCCCAAGCACGGAGCAGGCTGGTTGAAGGGCTGAACTGTTGGCATAGCGGCAAAATGAAAAGGAAGGTAGTTGAATGCTTATTTCTTGTTGTGATTCGGGATATAACCATCGCTCATAATCACATCCTGCAAGCGGCGTTTTTCGCGGAGGTCTGGCAGGAGGCGCTCCATATAGTCTTGGAGAATTTCCAAACGACGGTTCTCGGAGCGAATTTCGAGAAGCTCTTGCTTGCGAAGAATATCTAAGCCTGCTTTTTGAGCAATCACGAATGATGCCACCACATTACTCACTACGTCGAGTACATATTCGTCTGCCGCACCCGGATAGACAATTTCGATGAGTTCGTTGTACAGCGTAATACACTCCGCACGGAGACTGTTGTCCACAGGTTCGTCCTCGTCATCGCCGAAATAATCCACAATGCCGACGTAGTATAATTCTTCGCCTTCGCGCAGTGAA
>JANYDO010000347.1 GCA_025363605.1 Candidatus Kapaibacterium sp. | reverse complement strand
CGGCGACGCGCTTGGTAAATTGGGGGACAGAGGGCGTGACCTTGCGAAACAGTTCGGAGGTAGTGCCAGCGACCAGTTAAAGAGTTTTCAGGGGATTTTGTCAAAGTTGGGACCGCAAGTGGCGGATAATGCCGATGCGCTAACGCTCATGGCAACCAATGTGAACTTACTTTCGGCAGCTTCCGGCGATGATGCGGCTACCAGCATGAATGCTATCGTGGACACGATGCTTCAGCTTGGTTTGGTCACGGGTGACGCAAATAAAGACGCTGCGGCAAGTACAGACGTAATGAATGCTCTTGCGGCATCAGCAAAGGTCGGTGCTGCGGAGATTCCACAGGTGGCACAGTCTATGCTTCAAGTTGGTGTTGCTGCGAAGGGTGCGGGACTGGATGTAAGCTCCACAACAGCAGCGATTCAAGTACTGGCTGTCGGTGGTAAAACTGGCTCGGAGGCTGGTATTGCGCTCCGAAACGTGCTTGGTCTCATCCAAAAAGCGAGTGGTCCCGCAGAAGCATCACTCAAAAAGATGGGAACCTCCTCGAAAGAACTTGGTGAACTACTCACTACAAAGGGCTTGGATGCTGCGTTGGCAAAGGTGAAAGGGGGAATGGACGGCTTGGGCAGCGCGGCGGAGCGAAATGCTACGCTTATGACCATTTTCGGCACGGAAAACAGCGCTGCTGCGGGCATCTTACTGGATAACGTCAAGACCTACAAAGATTTCAAAGCAGGGATTGAAAAAGCCGTTGGTGAAGGCGCTGCGGGTGCTGACGGTGCTGTGGCACAGGCAAATGCTCGTTTGGGAACAAGCGAAGCAATTATGAAACGCCTGAAAGCACAGGTGGAGGACGTGTTTATCTCCATTCAGCAAAGACTGGGGAGCGGTTTCAGTGCTGCGATTGGGGCGGTGAATCAACTTGCACCGACGTTGACGGGCTTGGCTGGTATTAAGGCTATTATTCCCGAAGGTGCTTTCGATGGTATCAAAAATGGACTGGTTACAGCCGTAAAGGGTTTCGGAGGCTTGCAAGGTGTGATGGGAACGTTGGGTGGTTTTGCGCAAAGTGCCTTTGCCGCCATCACGGGACCAATCGGTATCACGATTGCGGCAGTCGCGGCACTCGTGGCTGCGTTCATCTATGCTTACAACAATATCGAACCGTTCAAGAAATTCATTGACGACCTCGTAGCGTCGTTTTTGGCATTTGTGAACGATGCCGGACAGAAGTTTCAACAGCTTTGGAAAGACCTCGCACCGCTCCTGTCGGAAATTATTGCACTCATCAAAACCGTTGCCGGAGTGATTACGGACGTTTTTGTCGCGGCATTTCAAGCGGTCGTCGGTGTTGTGAGCGCGGTCGTAGGATGGATTCGGCAGTTTGTTGGCGCAACCAATGAAACGAAGTCCGCTACGCAAAATGCGGGCGAGTCGGTCTCTTTCCTGACACGGGCTTTTGATTTCTTGCGGGCTTCGATTGAAACAGTGCGGGCGGTCGTCTCCGGCATAATTACGATGTTCCAGTCGTTCCGAAATACTGTCAGCGAGGTCGGCAATGCGCTTGCATCAGGGAATTTTGCACAGGCAGTGGCAAAATTGGGGAACATCGGTGGCAACGCAGGTGCGGCGTTCTCCAACGGCTTCAATCAAAAAGCTGCGGAAATCTCGCTGGACAAGGCAATACAAGGCGTTCAGGATAGTTTGGGTAAAGTATCGGCAGAATACAGCAAGCAGCTTGACGAGGTAAAAAAGAAGCAAGGCGTGACCAATGACGACCAAAAGCGCGTCATTAACGCTCGTTTACTGGCGGAAATAGAGGCTTTGCAAAAGATTCAGTCGGTTGAAGGCTTAACAGTTGACCAAGGGATTCGACTGAAGAAATTTGCCACCGAACAAGAAGCTGCTTTACGCAAAAAGGCTGCCGACGAACTTGCAGCGCTTGACCAAGCAGCAAATGCGAAAAACACGCAAGACCGCGTTGCTGCTATCAAGGACGGTTACGAGAGCCTGAGAATTTCTGCCACCGACCTTCGGAAAAATGAAAGTTCTCTGCTCAAAAAGCAAGTGGATGAAGAGAAAAAAGCCATTGAGCAGCGTCTCCTAAACGCAGCCAATAATAAGGCGTTGACGGCAAAGCAAGCCAAAGAAATTGAAGCAATTCTTGATGCCATTGGCAAAAAAGACGGTGCCAAAAAAGACGAGAAAAAAGACCAAGACGACCTTGCAAAGCTGAAAGAAGAGAACGAAAAACGTATCGCCAAGCTGCGCCAGAGCGCGATTGATGACGAAAACCAGCGCAAAGTGAAATCATTGGAAGATGCCAATGCTGCGGAATTGCGCCTTGTGGACGAGCAAATTGGCAAACGCAACGAGAAACTTTCAGCGGAACTGCGTGGCATCCAGACAGCTTCGGAGGCAGAAATCAAGGCTATTCAGCAGCGTTTCGCAGCGGAAATCAATGCCAAAGACGAAGCTGCTACTCGTCAGCGCGACAACGGCAATGACAGCGAGGCGGATAAACTCGAAGCCGAAGCTGCGAAATTGCGTGTGCAGCGTGACGCAGAGGTCGGTGAAGCCCGTAAAAAGACCGAAGAGCGTGTCGAATCGGAGCGTAAACGTATTCTCGAAAACGGGACAGAGTTTGAGCGCGAACTACTCAATAAGCGCCTTCTTATCAACCAGCAGTACGAGCTTGACCGGGCAAATCTGCTTGAGGAAATTAAACGCAAAAAGCGTAGCGATGAACTCAAGACCGAACTGGACGCTGTACGCTCTCAGGCGGATTTGGTGAAGGCAAAAGACGTAGAATCGGCAACCAAACGCGGTGAATTGAAGCGTCAGGAACTGGAAAAGCAGCAAGAACTTGAACTGCTTTCCATCATTGGCAAAACGCCACAGGCAGAGGCACAGCGCAATCGTATCAAGCAAAAATACATTGACCTTTTACGGCAGGAGCAGCTTAAAACCGAGTTTGAGGCAGAAGAAGCGCGTATTCAACTTATCGAAAATGCTTCCGAGCGGGAATTGCAGTTGTCGCTGCTTGGCTTGAAGCGTAAGCGCGACGCGGAACTTGCGACCATCGGCAATAACAGTCGCGCCCGTTTGGATGCCGAATTACAGTACCAAGAGCAGCGTTTCCAACTTGAAACTGAGTATTTGCGCCGCACCAACGTTGCTGTCTCGCTGTCGTATAACATCCGCGAAAAATTGTTGGCAGCCTTTAGCGATACCAGTGCGCGGGAAGCTGAACAAAAGCAACAGGAGGACTTGAACAACCTGAAAAAGGAAGAGCAAGACCTCCTGAAATCGCTCAACAAGCGCGAGATTTCATACGTGGAATACCTCGAAAAGCTGGAGGCATTGAAGCAAAAACGCATTGATATTGAGAAGCAAGGCGCTGGAGCAACGGTGGATTTATCGAAGGCATTCAATATCGAAGCGGGCATTGCGAAGATGAATGAATCGCTTAAAAAGTTCAGTCCACAAGCGGCATTGAACAGGCTTCGCCTTGGGCTTGTGGAAGCGGTAAAAGCAACCTTCACCGAGCAACAAAAATTGCTCGACGGTACGGCAAACCGCTTGGGAACAACGTACTCGGCGCTCAACAATGCACGACTAAAGGCAGAGCAACTTCTCACTGAAAAATTGAAGGCGGAACAAGAAGGGCGCTTGGAGGATGCAAAGCGCATAGATGCTGAGTACAACGCTGCTCGTGACTTGAGTACAAACTTGGAAAAATCACGGATAGAGACGCAAAGCAAGCTCTATGAGCAGCTTGTCGTTACTGCCGGAGCGCAATTTACGCAGCTTATTCTGCAAGGTGAGGACGCAGGAACGGCGCTGCTCAAGGTGGCTCTTGACCAATTACAGGCTATTGTGCCACTCTTGGTGGCACAAATCTTCGGGCAGTCCTTCGCGCAACTTGGTCCCATTGGTGGTGCTGTTGCCTCCGGCTTGGCGATTGCCGCGTTCCAAGGGCTTATTGCTGTTGCCAAGTCCGCGCTCGGTTTCAAGGACGGCGTTGTAGATTTTGACGGTACGCAGCGCGGACGGCGCACAATGACGCTCCCGAACATGGGCAGCGACCCGGACAAATACCTTATCCGCGTTGCCGACCACGAAACCATTGTACCGAAGAAACTGAGCCTCCAGCACAAAGACCTCTTCCAGTTCATGTTTGCTGGCGGAAACCCGCTTGATTACTACCGTCCGCAGATTCAACAAGAAATCAAGGAAACGGTGCGGTATGTAATTGTCAATGTTCAGCAAGCGGGCGCACAGGCTCAAACGATGCTTGCACCTGTGATGAAGCCGATTGCACTTTCAGCACAAAATTTCGTTGCCGGAATGCCGAATAACAGCATCGTACTGCCGCCTGTGGGTAATGCTGCTATGATGAAGCAACAGGTACAGACACTCAGCACCGACGCTTTGGAACGCGCTCTCGACCGCACGACAAACCGCTTGGAGCGTGTAGAACGGGCGCTTAATTTCGAGCCACACAGCGATAAGCCTTTGCGCGGAGAGATGAGTGTTCGCGGAGACCGTGTGGCAGTGCTTATCGAAAAAGAACGTAAACGGAGGACGTACTAAAATGGCATTTTTCACTATCACTTTGGCATCGTCAAACACTGAAACGCCACCTGTTACAGGCGAGACCTACAACGTGCTTATAGCAGACCCTGACTTTGAGAACGAGGGCGAGACTACCGAGTATTTGGGCGGTTATGTGGAAACAAGCCGCGTGGAGCGCATGGTAATTATGGTATGTTTTCTGCAATTCGCTGTGCGCGAAAACGATACACGCACCGGGCAAACATCGTCGGATTACGCCAAGCTGCGCAAGTTGCTGCGCAAAAAACACGTGTGGATTTTGGGCTGTACGACGCAGCGCTGGCAGGATGCGGGTTTTCTGGCGGAATATGACATTACCTTTCCTCTCAAAGTTGAACCAAGCGAACACTCAAAAAGTGAACCTGCGGGCGGCTTGATGGAATACTCAGTGAAATTTTTACGGCAAGAATTACTATGAAAAACGTCATTTACCAGCATCGTTGGAAAGCAGATAGTGGCTGGCGGTATGAACTACGCTTCGTTCCGTCTGATACCGTGCCGCTTTCGTCTCCTATCATCAAGAATTTTCCGCCAAACGCCTTTCTCACTAGCGATTTCAAAGCCACCACTGCCTTTGAAACGCTGCCCATTTCGCTGTACAATACGCCGGAACTGACGATAAAGCTCAATTTCTCAGCGCTGCCAGGCGAACTAAAAACGTGGATTGTCGAGTATGCCACTGAAACCGACAGCATTCCGCCTTTTGTGCCACCGACTACTTCAGGAGGCGCATACGGACTGTTGGCACAGATTATCGCCTACCTGATTTATGCCGTCCTTGCACTTATTGAGAAACTTGGTCCCAAAGTGCCATTGGCGAATTTTTGGATTTTGTCAACGGACTTCGGTGATGACGCTCTCTCGTATAACAACTTTACGCGCATCTTTGAGGGCGTACAGAAGCGCGTTCCCACCTCGAAATACAAGGGCAAAAAGGAACGCGACAGCGTTAAACTGACGGTAGATATTACGATTGTTCACGTCATTCGTGCTATTTCTGAATCGCTGAACGTAGCTTCTTTAGTTGCCTTGACTGTTTTACTGCCGCCTTCGCTGGCAGCGACGGGCGTAACTTCGCTGTTCGATGGATTTGTCAAGGATAGTTCTGATGTACTGTGGTCACGGCTTTTCAGCAATGGTCACGTGTTCAAGATTGTTCCTCTGCAAAATTTCCTGCTTTTTGTTCGTGATGAACTGCAAAAATGGTATCGGAAGCTCTCACGTGACAATACTGCTACCTTTGCATTCGATATTGCCATACCGCACACATTCTATGCGCAATCGGATGTCGTCGCCAATACGCCGAGTACCGTCGTGCCGTTTGCTGACCTCAGCTTTGTGGCTCAAATCCGTAAGACTGCCGACAGCGAAACGATAGGCGGGCTGCTCTCTAACGACAAAGACCACGGGTGGGGCAACGGCGATATGTTCGCAAATATGTGGGACTGGTTCAACGACTTTGCCGAAAATTTTTACCTCAAACTGGTACTTGTTCCGACGCTCAACACTTGCCGGACAAGTACGCTGACGCTGCGCTTTGGTGCGGTGCTGCAAAATGTTCAGGCGGTTCACGACACGATTGCACTCACGGAGTTTATTGATTACGATTTTGACCTTGAGCAAGGCGGAAACACAATTCGGGCAGCCAAGAGCGACGAAATCCGAATGCCGAGCGATTCCGACAAAACCTCCGTTATCCAATCGCAATCAGGCAGCCAGAGCGAGATTGATTTTGCGTTTCATTTTTTCTTGCACAATCTTCCCACAGCCAGCGCCGAAACTGCCGATGAAGGCGGAGTGTATTTACAAGCAGACGGCTTCAATGTCAATGCGCTGTATCACCTGAATCCGCTTGGTTTCAACGGTTTTTCTCGTATTCACGAAGCCGTACTCATTAACGACGGTCTGGCGGCAACATACTTGTGGAAAAAATCTAAGTGATTTTTATTTTGTGGGGTTACAAGAATTTTTCCAAGAAGACTTGGCTGAAATTAAAATTATGCTAGGATGGAAAGATTTTC
>JANYDO010000268.1 GCA_025363605.1 Candidatus Kapaibacterium sp. | reverse complement strand
TCTTTGATAGCTTTCACAGAGAGTCGGTCGCTATCGAAAAATCGCCGTGTGAGCCTGATTGCTCCTAGCTTGGCGCTGTGTCCGTAAAGCATTTCACCACGATACCCCACAATCGTCTCGGTCGAGCCGCCGCCGATGTCAATAACAAGTGCTTTTGTATCCAAAATCGGAAGTGCTTGGAGTACGCCGAGATAGATAAGACGGGCTTCTTCGTTACCGGAAACCACTTCAATAGTGATACCGGTTTCTTCCTGCACCAGCCGCACAAATTCATCGCGGTTGAGTGCTTCACGCATGGCGCTTGTGCCTATCGCTCGCACGGGGGCTTTTGCCAACGCAGACATCCGTGCAAAGCGCTTCATTGCTATCACGCCGCGCTGCATTGCATCAGGGGAAATATACTTCATATCACTCGTTGACTCGCCCAAACGCACATTTTCTTTGTCCCTACTGTGAATAGTGAAGACCCCTTTCGGACTAACGCTTGCCACAACCGCATGAAACGAGTTTGTTCCCACGTCAATCGCTGTCACAAAGCCGATTGGAGGAGGAGCGGAAGCGGACGAACCGTTGGAAGAAGGCACAGACTCGTTTGTAAAGGTTTCAGGAAGAACGCAAGGCGGTGATGCTGAAGGTGCGGCATCGGTCAAACGGAAATTTTTGCTCATAAAGGTTTTCTACGATAAAAGTGGTGTACGAGGAAAGTAATGATGAGCTGGGAGGTGAGTTTTTGAGCGGGGTTACGAGCGGTATGGGGTAGTGGAGTCTTTTGCTTCGCCTTGCAGAACAACGACATCTTTCTTTTCGTAGAGTATGCGTTTGTCCTGCTTCTTACCCTTTGAGTCCCCTGAATCGTGAACAGAAGCTCCCGATAAGCGCCGTAATATCCCCTTCAAGGCAACAAATAAAAATGTTATTGCCACAAAAGCAACAATCGTAAGCAAAATAAATCGTGCCATAGCCAAGAACTCTCTCTAAAAAAGCCACCGATGGAATGGAAAAGCGCAATGAATGTCAACGCAGAAAAATTAGGCAAACTTTCCCACGTGGCAAAGTAATGAAACGGGAAAATAGCAACGCACGCTATCCGGCACTTCCAAGAATCATTTCGATATGCTCCAATTCCCCGCGCAAACGTCCACGCATCTCGGCGGAGTAGGGATTGTAGCGGTGCATACCGATAAGTAATTCCATCGAATCGCTGTAGGACATATCTTTCATCGAAAGCAGATGCTTGAAACTTTGCGCATCAATGGGCGAGGCTTCTATACCGATATTCCCCAGCACACGCCCCAAAAGCTGCGTCAGGCAAAGGTTGTAGGCGGTAGTGCGGTCGTGTTCGTCGGCACTCATGGTGATTACGCGGGCGTTCTGCTTGGTGGCGATGTACGCGCTCCAAAACTCCAAAAGCGCGATTTCATCAGGCGTGGCATCGTCTTCGGGGCAAAGCACAAAGGGTAAATTCGTCCAGCCGTCTTTTGCTGAAACAGGACCAAACATCGGATGCGTAGGCAAAATGGGCGCTCGCGCTCGCAAGTGTTCACGCATAACGCGAGTGGGATGCAATTTCACCGAACAAACATCCAGCACAGGCGTTCCTTCCGGCAAAAGTGGTGCTATTTCGCGGACAACGCTTTCCAGCGCGACAATAGGCACACAGAGAAATACGCAATCTGCCACGAGAGCGCTATTCAGCGAAACCGCATGAATACGCTCTCCAAGCGGTGCAGGCGATAACGCAGAATCGAAAACAAGAATCTGAAAATCCTCAGAAAGCGAAGCCGCAAGGAGCATCCCAAAACGTCCGTAGCCGATGATGCCGATAGTATGGATGGTCATTGTGAAAGTCTGGTTATGACGTAAATGTCGGTGAATGTGCGGACAGATAGTGCGCGGGAATTGGTCTATCCGGCGTTTGGTCGTTCCATGCCATTGAGGAAACACGCCACTCTTCGGCATTGTTGACAGCGATTTTGACGAGTTGGATAGTATTGATGCCAATGCTGAACGGTTCTTGGGAAGCCCTATCAAATCTGGCTTCGTAGGTGCTGAAGACGTGTGCTATATTGCCAAAAATTTCGATAGTCCGCGCAATTTCGCGCTCGTGAAATTCCTCCAAACCGCCGGACGAAAGAGCAGTTTGCACCGCTTCGATAAACGCTTCCACGCCCCCTTGATAAAGGGGGAACGGGGGATTCAACGATTACACCGTTTGAAATTACTCGTTGTACGCGGAAAATCCCCCGTTCCCCCTTTATCAAGGGGCAAATGAGTACAATTACCGTGAGACCTGAACAGATATTTTTTTGCTAATAATTTTACCTTCATTTTCCCCATTTTTCAGAGAAGAGAGTTTTTTTATGGCGACCCATACCATTGCGATACAAGGCGTTGCAGGCGCATTCCACGATATTGCTGCGCGGCGCTATTTCGGTGCAACTAAAGGCGAGACTGTTGAACTTGTCGAGTGTGAGACATTTGACCAAGTGTGCGAAGCAGTCACAAACAACACCGCCAGCGCAGGCATGATGGCGATTGAGAACACTATTGCTGGCAGTATTTTGCCAAACTATGCGCTTTTGCAGACGTATAATTTATCGG
>JANYDO010000336.1 GCA_025363605.1 Candidatus Kapaibacterium sp. | reverse complement strand
GCAAGGAAAACTGCTCGGCATAGAGCCACTCGAAGCAGCCGCACTGGGCGCATATATTCACGGACGCGCCGGAGACCTTTTTGCGGCACAGCACAGCCAGCAATCGCTGACGGCAAGCGGGCTTATTGAGATGCTTGGTGCTGTTTAGTTTTGCGCTTGTCCCTGCCTTCTCACACAGATCATTCACATTTTTTAACACTTCTCCATAGCGATACAATCGCTGAAATGTGCTATTTTAGGCGTTTAGAAGCGAAATTTTATTCCAAAAATTCTTTTTCCCATCCTGCGTATCGAAAAAAATCTACCTTGTTGCTCATAAAAAAGTCGTAACTTGCAAGTCTCTTTTTGTCAACTTTTTAGGAGAAGCCCCTGTGAATTGGGTAGCATCGCAAACCGCAGACGACAAACTGCTTCAGCAGGAATTGTGCGCATCGGGCAAAATGCCGCAGCACGTCGCTATCATCATGGATGGCAACGGACGCTGGGCAGAAGAACGCTCGCTCACGCGCACGCAAGGACACCGCGAGGGGATCAACTCTGTGCGGGATATTGTCGAATCAGCATCGCTGCTCGGCATCAAACACCTGACGCTGTATGCTTTCTCGATGGAAAATTGGCGAAGACCCCGCATGGAAGTGACCGTACTCATGGATTTGCTTCTGCACTACCTTCGCTCGGAATTGGACGAATTGCACAAAAATAATGTTCGGCTGCAAGCTATCGGCAAAATCAACGCGCTCCCGAAAAACGTCCAGAAGCAGCTTTTTGAGTGCATGGAAACCATGAAGAACAACACCGGACTGACGCTCACGCTCGCGCTGTCGTACAGCGCCCGGTGGGACATCGTTCGAGCGGTACAGATGGCTTCGCTAGACGTGCGGCGTGGCAAGCTCTCTCCTGAAGACATCACTGAAGAGCGTTTCGCCACGTACTTGCAGACACACGCCACACCTGACCCCGATTTGCTTGTTCGCACAAGCGGTGAGATGCGCCTCAGTAACTTTTTGCTCTGGGAATTGGCATATTCCGAACTGTATGTTACCGATAAAAACTGGCCCGACTTCCGCCGGAACGATCTTTACGAAGCAATTGCCAATTATCTGGGACGAGAACGCCGATTCGGAAAAACCTCGCAGCAAATTATTGATGAAAAAAGCGATGCGCCCGAATCCAATTCGCTCAAGCGGATTTTGAATGCTTTTCGTTCATGATTTTTTTGAACCGCGCTTTTATAGAGTTATCCATACCTATCCACTTTGACCACTCCGATATGTTCCGTTTTTCATTTGTTTCTGTTCTCAAGCGCTCTGTCGTGCCGTTTTTTGCATTCGTCATGCTCGCCTCCATTGCTGCTTTTGCGCAACTGCCTTCCCAACAGCAGCAGCAGCAACGTCAGCAAAAGCCCGTTCCCATCAAGATTTTAGGCTTGCGAGTAGAATCACCAACGCCCGTAGATACGGCTTCGGTGCTGTTTTATGCAGGCTTAGAAGTTGGCGATTTTATTGACACTCGCGGTGGGCGGATTCAGGATGCTATCAAAAACCTCTGGAAGCGCCGTCAATACTCGGATGTGGATGTGGTCGTTGACCGCGTTACGTTTGATGGCACAGGCGTATATCTGAACGTGAAGGTCAAAGAAGCAATGCGCATCAGCACCATAAAAATCAACGGTAATTCCGCCGTCAGTAATAAAGACATTATCAAGTCCTTCGACAAAAAAGATGGTGACGTTTTTACGCCGTACGACCTTGAGCTTGGACGCAAAGCCGTCAAGCAGCTCTACGACAAAGAAAGCAAGCCCTTTGCAAAAGTGGAAGTACGCAAAGAAGCCACTGACACGGTGAACGTCTATCGCATCGTGCTGGACATCAAGGAAAGCGTAACGTTTTATGTAAATTCGATTGTTTTTCCGGGTGCAAAACACTTCACCGATGCTGAGATTGCCTCTTCTTTCGAGGACACCAAAACAAAGCAGTGGTGGGAGATTTGGAAGAATAATAAGTTTGAGCAGAAAAAATACGAAAAAGATAAAAACGAAAAGCTCATGTCCTTCTTTCGCAAGAATGGCTACATTGACGCACAAATGCTCGGTGATTCGCTTGTTTTCAACGATTCGATGGAAAGCGTTGACATTCGTATCAAAGTAGATGAAGGGCAAAAAGTCTATCTTCGCAACGTTTCTTTCGAGGGAAATCTAGTGTTTCCTTCGCTCTTTCTCGAATACCGTTTGCAAATGCAAAAAGGCGACCTCTACAATGCCGACAAATTCGATAAAAACTTGCAGGGCAATGAAGAGCAAAACGACGTGGCTTCGCTCTACATGAATAACGGCTATCTGACAGCCCGCGTGGAGAAAGAAGAGAAGCGCGTCGCGCCGGATTCGGTGGATATTGTCGTCAAGGTTTTCGAGCGGAATCAGTTCACTATTCGGCGTGTGGAAATTGAGGGAAATACGAAAACGAAAGATAAAGTTATTCGCCGCGAACTCTATGTTCGTCCGGGCGACTTCTTTAACCGTGCCGCCATTATCCGTTCGGTGCGCTTTTTGGGGCAGTTGAACTTCTTCAACCAAGAAAAACTGCGCCCCGACGTGAAACTTGCCGACAACTCACAGGTAGATGTTACCTTTAAGGTCGAAGAGCGCTCAAATGATACCTTCAATGCGTCCTTTGGCTATGCCGGAGCGTTTGGTTTTACGGGTTCGGTGGGCATCACGCTCAATAACTTCTCGGTTACGGAGCCGCTTCAAGGCGGTGGCGGTCAGATTTTTAATCTTAACTATGAGCGTGGCGGCGGCTTCAGCAATAGTGGTAGTTTGGGTGTGAATAGCACCTTTGCCGGTGGTGCGCTCAGTACCTTTACGCTGGGGCTAACCGAGCCGTGGCTTTTTGACGAGGCTACAACGCTTGGCTTTAACATCTTCGATACACAAAATTATTTTTACAACAACCAGCGCACGGGCGCATCGGTGAATATCGGTCGCCGTTTGCGTTGGCCAGATGACTTCTTCCGCGCCGATTGGGTGCTGCAAGGCTTGAATAACCGTGCGCTGACCGGAACGTCTAGTGTCGGGAATGCGTTGTACGCACAAGGCTTAGAGTTCGCTGTCAGCCAGACTGTTTCGCGTATTAGTATTGACAACGGGATGTTCCCAACCGAAGGCTCGCGGTTTGTGCTATTGACCAAACTTGCGGGTGGTTCTATTGGTATCGGACAAATGGATTATTTCAAGAACCAATTGACATTGGAAAGCTACACGCCTATCTTGCAAATTGCCGAGCAGAACCGCTTGACATTGCGCTTGAATGCCGAGCTTGGCTACGTGACAGGCTTAAATCCTGCTACCGAACTTATTCCGCCGCTTGAACTCTACTACATGGGTGGTACTGTACTGGGTGGTTATGCTATCACACCGCTTCGCGGCTATCCTGACCGTCAAATTGGTCCTCGCCTTCCCCAAGAAGGCAATCCACAAGGCGCAGCACCACAGGGCGGCCACGCGATGATGTTGCTGAACGCGGAACTTCGCTTTGCTGTGACGCTGAACCCCGTACCGATTTATGCGATGGCATTTGTGGAAGCGGGCAATGTGTGGGACAGAATCAATCACGTTAATCCTTTTGAACTGAAGCGTTCTGCGGGTGTTGGCGTACGATTCTTGATTAACCCCATTGGTCTCTTGGGTTTTGATTATGCCTACGGCTTCGATCCTATCTTGGGTCTGAACGGCACACGCATTGGCGACAGCAACGGTACGTCACCGGGCTGGCGTTTCCACTTCCAGTTTGGACGATAAGCAAGATGCTTAGCAGGGCGCTCAACACAAGGCGGTTAAACTTTTTCGCATGAAGTCGTTATCAAAACGTGAAATGTGCGGAA
>JANYDO010000335.1 GCA_025363605.1 Candidatus Kapaibacterium sp. | reverse complement strand
GCCCGCACTCACGCACGACCAGACACGCCGCGCATAACTGCTTGCCGTCGTAGGAATTTGGCGGTGAGCGCCTATTTGCGAAGTGTTCAATCCCGCAGCCACGCGCACGCCGAACTGCCCGGAAGCTGACGCAACCCGCATTGTAAGCGGCGTATAGGTAAAGGCAGTATTGAGACTGCTTCCCGATGAACCGACGGGAAAAAGATAATCACCCGTTCCCGAAAGCGAGCGAATGAGCCGACCGCTACTCGCACTCGTGCGAATGGAGCGCGTCTCGTCGGCATCCAGAATGGCTGTTACGGCGGTGTTGGTGAGCGTGATGTCCGCGTTTGCACCCAATTCGAGCGTTTGCTGGCTCGCGTTTGCTGCTTCTTGCAAGTCTAGCGTGCCGCGTACGGTGATTGGCAGAAGAGCAAGCGCCGTGCCGCTCCCCACGCCTTGACGGTTCATGGTGAGATGGTGTGCCGTGATTGTCCCAAAGCCGGATAACGTCTGGCTTGCAGCGTTAGAACCTTGCAGCGTGAGTATTGATGTGACGGCAGCACCCGCGCGGGTTTGCGTACCGTCGAATGTGCCGTTTGCGGTGAAATTACCGCTTACGCGAAGATTTTGCAACGCATCGAAGGGAAGCAACCGTGCCGACGGGCTACCGATGACAATATCCCGCCAGACAAGCGAAGTCGGCGTGTTCCAGTCGAAACGCTGGTTGGCGAGGCTGGAGGCATCGGAGAATTGGATAGTGCCGCCGGAAATGGCGGCGCTAGCGCCAAGTCCGATGAAAAAATCGGCGGGGCGTGTCATGGATAGCGAAGCGTTGGCATTGCGAAGAAGGATGGTGCCGCCCGACATGGAAAAATCCGATGCGGCGTTGACCACCTCAAACACGCCTCGTGATGCGATGTTGGTGTTGCCCGCCGCGCCAACGATAAGTGTGCCGCCGGATTGCTGGTAAGACACGATGTTGCCCGCATTATTCCGAGCAAAACGTCCCGAGACCTGCACTGTTCCTTGTTGGAGAATAACACTGCTGCGGTCAACACTTCCGGTGTAGAGCAGCGAATTCCCTGTTGTCAGCCCGATGCGATTATTTGTGCTGCTGGTGTTGAAAAGCAGTTCGCCGCCGTCCACGGTGAGCGTAGCGCCCGCGCCGCTTTGTCCGAAAAGCAACGTTCCGGAGCCAACAATGTGCAGTGCGCCCGCCAATTCTATGCGCTGCCCGGCTGTTCCGAAGGTGAGTGTTCCTGCGCTTTGCCGCCACGTTCCGCCGTTCACGCCAAAGGTCGCTGTGGAATAATCAATGTTTTCCAGTGTTGCCGCATTGTCGCCCATGCTGAGGCTGATAGCGCAGTCCACCACGCCCGCACGAGAGCCTTTATTGAGCAAAGCACGGTAGAGCGAGACGAGAAGCGGTGTGCCAGTGATGGTCTGTAGCGTAGGCGTGAGAAAAACGACCGTGGCGCGGAAGTTATCGGAAGCGAGATTGGGGCGCATTGTCCACGTGCCGTTGCAGACGACGTTTCCTTGCAAAAGCAGATAATTCGCCAATCCTGCGCCTACTTGTCGAACCGTCAGGGTTCCTGCGGCTTCAATACGAAGATTCCCATTAACCGTAAGTTCTCGTGCTGCAACGTTGTCGTATTGCAGTGTTCCTGCTGTCACATTGAGCGTACCGACGGCAGTGGTTTGGTCAAGAGTGATAGTGTGTCCGTTGCCGATAAACGTAATGTCCGTAGCCGTTGGCAATGAAGCTGCCGCCGCGCCCGAATGGGAAACGGTTGACCACGACGTGAGAGCGCTCCAATTTCCGTTTTGACGACTATAAAAAGTGGTTTGAGCAAAAAGCACGGGTAATCCGTACATGAAAACGAGGAGGAATACAGCAGTGTATCGGTATAGCAAAAACATAAGGATTGACCCAAAAGTACGACAAAGAGTAATTCAAAAACGAAAAAGTGTTTTATCTGCCTATGCCGCTTTCTGACTGGTTTGCTTCATAGCCAGACGAAGGACATCATTTACCGATTTCGAGGAAAAGAATGTATCAGCGACATCATCATCAAGCTGAACAAATTTTCTCTTCACACCATCCAGCCCTAAAATCTCATACGCAACACCTTCGGCATACTGCGCAGCAAATTTATTGGGAACGGCGTTATCAAAATCAAACTCAGGAACGTCGAAATTGTCATCCTCAGTCTCATCATTGGGATTCTGGTTGGGTTTCATATTTTTCTCTTTCGTTGAGATTAGCTCTTCTTGCTGAGTAACTGTTTAGGTAGGCAAATTAACGTTTTTT
>JANYDO010000301.1 GCA_025363605.1 Candidatus Kapaibacterium sp. | reverse complement strand
GGCGAAAATTGCACCAATATTGGCGGTATTATTCTGTAACGCCACCACAGGCTCAAAATCAGGGCTTTTGTAGTTTGTAACATCGGCTCCGTGATGACAAAGCACGTCGAATGTACCCGACGACGAACGCAGTAAGTCAGTAAAGCGAGTGCCACCAAACCGACAGTCATACTCAAACCGACATTTACCGAAAAGGTGTTCGATACGCATACGGCGTATGCCCTCGTATGCATCCGCATTGGAGCGCGTAAGCACCGCCGTTATTTCATGCCCTGCTTCTGCCAAAGAACAAACGAACCAGTATCCCGTGAAGGAACTGGTTCCTGTAAAGAGAATTTTAAGTTTGCGCAAAAGAATAGCCTCCATTGAAATTCAACTATCGTTATTTCCCTGAAGTCAATGCTATTCACCCATGACAGCGTAGGAAATACGAGGTTCAAAAGGAAAGCGACGAACACGCAGTTTCTGCAAATCAAGCATTTCCATAATGGCAAGCGTTTCCCCGGGGAAAGCTTCCTCATTAAGTTCGTCAAATACGATAATGCCACCTTTGGGAACACGGGAGGCAAAGCGTTCCAGTGCTATTTTTGTTGGTTCGTAGATGTCAAAATCAAGGTATAAGCAGCTAATGACCAGATGCGGATGATTTTCCAGAAATTGCTTGCTTGTTTCTGCAAAATCGCCTTGGACTATTTGCACCTTCGGGAAATGGTTGAGAAAGCGATTTTTGTCGAAGACTTCAATAGCGCGAAGCAAATCTTCGTAGGCAGACGGTGCAGCAAAGCCGCCTTGTTTCAGGTGAGCAGACTTACGCTCCTTCAGTCCTTGCAGATCTTGCTCCGAGACGCTCGGAAAGCCCGTAAAGGTATCAAACCCAATAATGCGTCGTTGAAAATTATATGGCTCCAGCATCGCGCTCAGATTGGCAAAACCCATCAGCCCGCCGCCAAAAAGAACCCCACACTCAACAATTGAACCTTGTACATCATGGATGAGTTTGAAAATTTCGTATCGAGCAAGAAACCGCGCCAAATTCTGACGAGGAACATA
Source organism: Candidatus Kapaibacterium sp. (assembly GCA_025363605.1). Lineage (GTDB taxonomy): Bacteria > Bacteroidota > Ignavibacteria > Kapaibacteriales > UBA4661 > PH2015. The sequence continues at coordinate 4,443 of JANYDO010000301.1, read as the reverse complement.
TTTCGTAAAATTCTCCATTTTTTCCGTTGCGCTTCCGGGGCTGTCATGGAAATAGGCTTCCAAGGCTTGGCGGTACGAATAATCGCCTTTTGCCTGCGTTATCGGATCGTGCATTGTTGGAGATGGATCCTGCGGATTGCCTGCTTGTTGATTGCTCATCGGTTTATGCCTCTTGCCCTTGGTATTGTTCAATAATTTCTTCGGGGATTGGGGCAAAATCACTTGCACGCAAAAAGTCCCGAAGCGTTGTGCCGATTGCATGATTATCAATATTCGGTGCGCCTTGATGCGAGGTTAAGTCATCAAGATGTACAGTCCGAAAATCCATCGAAAAGCGCGTTTGCCCCGATGTATTCGGCGCCGTAGCGTGCAGATGCGCAGCAGCAAAGACAAGCGTTTCGCCCGAGCGGAGTACAAATCGAGTTTCCGTAGCGGGCTGTACTTCTTCTTGAGGAAGCGGATGCTTGCGTGTGTCTACCGAGCCTTGTGTTGTTGCCATTCGCCGCCCAACGTTGCACCATTCGTCGTAATCAAAATCATTTGAGGAGTTTTTGATGGTATTCGCCCAATACCCCGGATACATAGACATTGTTTGCCCCGGAGCAAGATCATAGACCGGCAGCCACCAGTTCAGCTGTGCTTCTGGGCTGGAATACCACGTATCACGATGTGCTTTATACGCATAGCCCACGCCGGCAGTTAAGAAGCCGTCAGACGTAACAACGCGCAAACGCGGAACGTCGAAATAGGTTTTTTCTAAATCGCAACCATGCTCGGCAAGAATGCTACGGATAATTTCTTTTGTTCCCAAATCGTTGGTGAATTTAGACTTGAGCGGTCCGGCTTTTTCAATAAACTGCTCGACTGGCATTTCGTACTGTGCTTTTTGCGGGTCGGTGCTTGGAAATGCTTCTTTGATAAATCCTTTTGCATGCTCAACAAGAGCGGCCGCTGATGGTGTGCGTGAATACAAAAGGAAGTCTCCACCGAAGAGCGAAGAACGGCGCTCTTGATCGTTAAAGTCAGGATTCAAACGGACAATATTCATAGACAATAATGAAGTATGTGTAAACGATGATAGAATCATTTTTTTATGATAAAATCTGCAGCCTAGGAATCGCAATGACGAATTGACCGCCCCATTCCTTGATGTATATAAGCTGTTGCATGATTTCTTCTCGAATATTCCACGGCAAAATTACAACATAATCGGGTTTTTCCATTGCAATTTTTTCTATAGCAGCAACCTCAATATGCGTACCGGGTAAAAATTTTTCCTGCTTGTGCGGCGAAGCATCTGCTACAAAGTGCAGAAGGTCAGGCTTCACGCCACAGTAATTGAGGAGTGTATTGCCCTTTGCCGCCGCACCGTAAGCCGCGACCTTCTTGCCTAGACGCTTCTGTTCAATAAGAAATACCACAAAATCGTTTTTTACTGCGTTAGCGGCTTCTTGAAAATCTTGGTAATACACCAATTTCTCCATGCCGCGCTCTTGCTCGCGTCTGAGCAATTCCAACACGCGAGGCGAAACTATCTTACTTGCATCTGAACGGTGTTTTGCAAAAATACGTAGGGAGCCGCCGTGCGTCGAAATTTCTTCCACATCAAAAACTTCCAAGTCTTGCGCCGCAAAGATAGTTCTTACGGTTGTTAAGGACAAGTACGAAAAATGCTCGTGGTAAATGGTATCGAATTGCCGATGCTCTACAAGCTGCATCAGATGAGGAAATTCCATCGTTACCACGCCTTCGGGCGCAAGAGCGATAGCCAGACCTTGTACAAAATCATTGATGTCCGGCACGTGCGCCAGAACATTATTTCCAAGCAACAAGTCTGCTTTAGGACGTTCTGCAAATGTCCGTTTTGCAAAGTCTGCACCAAAAAACTCACAGATTGTTTCAATACCCTTTGCTTGCGCAGCTTCTGCGGTATTTGCCGTCGGCTCAATGCCGAGCGTGGGAACGCCGCGCTCATGGAAATACTGAAGCAAATAACCGTCATTGGAGGCAATTTCCACCACTTGCGAATGAGAACCATATGCAAATCGCTCTATCATCATTTCCACATAGCGCTTACAGTGCTGAAGCCAGCTTGTGGAATAGGAAGAAAAATATATATATGAATCGCTAAAAATCTCTTGTGCTTTTTTATACTCGTCTATCTGCACAAGCCAGCACCGCTCACAAACGTAAAGTTTCAGAGGAAAAAATGTTTCCGATTCGTTCAGCTGCTCCCGTGTCAAAAACGAGTTCGACGGCGGGCTGTGAACCAGGTCAATAAACTGATGTGTCAGGAGGGCATGACAGTGACGGCATTGAGCCGACGAAGCGGATGCTATATGAGCGGTCGGTACATTCACAGAGTAATTCCCTCAAAATCGTTGGACAAAAATTCATAGTTACGGTCTTTTTCCGACATAACGGAAATGGGTAACGGCAGATGCATCGCAGCTATACGCGGGTCATTATAGCGCACACCGCGATCGTATGCAGGTGCAAAGAATTCAGTATGATGGTAAAGCATTTCCGAATTCTCTTCCAATGACTGAAAAGCATGTGCGAAGCCTTCGGGAATGAGAATCATGCGCATATTCTCTGCGCTCATCTCCACGCTTGTCCATTGCAGAAACGTCGGCGAATCTTTACGCAAATCAAGCGCAAAGTCCAGCACAGCACCGCGCACACAGCGAATGAGCTTCGTTTCCGCTTTGGGCGGCAGTTGGTAATGAAGCCCACGAAATGTACCTTTCTGAAGGCTTCGCGACTGATTCATTTGCACGAAACTGAGTTTGCGTCCTGTAGCAACCTCAAATTCCCGCTCACAAAACGTTCTGGCAAAAAAACCACGTGCATCCACAATTGGTTCGGGTTCAATGCTGAACACACCAGCTATGGGTGTTGGATAAAACTTCATGCCTGTTTTTTCCCCAGATAGTCATGAATTTGTTCGAGACTCATCTGACGTAATTTCGCCGCATCATGCGGAAAGGCGGCAAAATACTTATACCACGCTGTTGTCATGGCAAAAGCATGGTGCGTGGTAAGGCGCGGTTTCCAGCCGAGCAACCGACGTGCTTTACTTGCATCAAGTTGTAAATAGGTCGTTTCATGGGGCTGTTCTCCGATGTCTAGCTGTATATCTACCGATTCACCCCAAAGTTCTGCGATGTACCGCACAAGCTCACCAACCGTGAATACATCACCGCTTGCGGGCGCGAAATTCCACGCTCCATTGAACACTGAACCCTTGGTATATAATTGTTCGGCAACGGCAATATATCCACTTAACGGCTCTAAGACGTGCTGCCAAGGACGGATAGCGTTGGGATAGCGAATCACAAGGGGCTTCTGTGCTAGAATGGAGCGAATAATATCCGGCACTAAGCGGTCTTCCGCCCAATCTCCACCGCCGATAACGTTTCCTGCCCGTACTGAAGCTATCCCAACACCATGCTGTGCGTAACGGTCAGCCGGGAAAAATGATGTTGCAAAAGCTGAAGTAACAAGTTCCGCACAGGCTTTGCTGGAACTGTAGGGGTCGTATCCACCGAGATCATCGTTTTCTCGATAGCTCCAAATCCATTCACGATTTTCATAGACTTTATCCGTCGTCACCACAACCACAGCTTTCACTGAATCATTCGTTCGCACGGCTTCCAAAAGATTTGCCGTTCCCATAACGTTTGTGGCGTAGGTTTCAAGCGGATTGCGATACGACGCGCGGACAAGTGGCTGTGCGGCAAGGTGAAAGACAATTTCGGGGCGATGTTGTTTGATTACATCGCTCAGTGCTGCACTATCGCGCACGTCTGCCAGATATGAAGCATGGCAAAGTTCTCCAATGTGGGCGCGTTCAAAGAAACTTGGTTCAGACGAAACTGCCAGTGCATAACCAATGGGACGAGCACCCATACTCTGTAGCCAGAGCGTGAGCCATGAGCCTTTGAAGCCCGTATGCCCGGTAATGAGTACGGTTTTACCACGCCAAAAACTTTCATTGATAGGCGCAGCTTGGATATTGGTGGCAATGGTGCTTGAAGTAATCATGATTGCCAGACTTTCCATGGGGCTTTGCCACTATCCCAGAGTTCTTCGAGCTTCGTTCTGTCGCGCAAAGTGTCCATTGGCTGCCAAAAATCGTGATGCTTAAAAGCAGAAAGTTGACCGCTCATCGCAAGTCTTTCCAGCGGCTCCCTTTCCCACGCTATGCCGTCGTGGTCAATATGTTGAAAGACATCCGGCTCCAGTACAAAAAAACCACCATTGACCCATCCACCATCACCAAGAGGTTTTTCTTGAAAACGCTCTATCTTATTTTCGATAATATCAAGTGCGCCAAAGCGCCCCGGAGGTTGGACGGCTGTAAGAGTGGCATGATGTCCGTGAAGTTTGTGGAAAGCAAGCAATTCGCCAATATTAACGTTGCTTACGCCATCGCCGTAG
>JANYDO010000295.1 GCA_025363605.1 Candidatus Kapaibacterium sp. | reverse complement strand
AACCTTCCAGCCCCGAACCCTGACGGCGCGGCGGTACGGCGTTCACAGACGAAGCATACCAATTCGGGAGAAAAAAGTAAGAAATAAGTGCGGAGGAAATCGCAGCCACAAGCGTAACGGTGATAATCAGACGACGCTCTTGCAGCAAAAGCGCCAAGACGCGGATAAGGTCGTTGCGGAGTGAGGGTTCGTTGGTAATCTTCGGCGTGTTGGTATCCATAATTCCTTGAAGCTGGGCAACAAAAAAAATTGCCTACAAAGTTACGAAAATTGGATGGAATAACGGCAGCGAGAAATCAACCCGCCGCGCATAAAAAACGCAAAGGCACGGTGTACCTTTGCGTTGAAGTATTTTCTTATCAATGCAGAACGCTAAAAATTGATTGCAATGCCCAATCTGCCATATCCGCTGACCTGAATAAAGAGATTACCCGGGGCTGAGGTCAATAATGCCTTATCTATTGGTGGTGTATCGCCAACATAAGTACCACCGCCGGAAAGCTCTATAAACGCACCGACTTGACGGGTAAAATTGTATTGAAAACCCGCCATCAACCCTGCATAAAAGCGTAGCGGATTAAAAAGGGACGCAAAATTAACCAATGTGCCAAGCGATAATCCCGCGTAAATGTCAGTCGTGCGGTCACGAACAAAATGCACCGAAGGGCGAAGAGTCAAGAGGTGATAGTTTTTGGAGATACGGATTGTTCGCGTTGTGGTGGGAATGGTCGTAGCAGTTGTTGTACTTGTAGTGCCCGTTGAATCAGGTCCCGGATAATAACCATACATCAATCCAAGCGAAAAGTTTGGCGAAAGGAAAAAATCGCCACTAACGGACAAAAGTGGAAACGAAATAGGCGGTGCGCTTCCTGTTACGATACCTTCCACAGCGCTTGTTGCAACCTGTGTGGTCATGGCTTTCGTATTAAGGTTGTAACCCGCACCAATGCCAATTTGCAACGTGAAGGTCGGCAGTGCTACCACGTCCATCATCACTGCTCGCGCAGGTGTTGGCGCAGGTCGTGTTTGCAGCTCAGGGCGTGGTTTCTTTTCGGTTTGGAACGGTGCGAACTCTGCTTGCGGCTGTCCGCCGTCCGGCACCTGACGCGGCATCGTTCGTGCGATAACGCCCGGAGAGCTTTCGCTTGCTCTTACCGGCGGTGGCGGCGTGCTGACGCTTGGCGTATTGACTGCGCTTGCACCGGGGCTGACTGAATACGAAGAGCGGTCTTCCAAAGCACGAATTTTTGAATCCAATGCAGCAATTCGCTCGTTTAGTTGTCTATTTAACGCACGTTCACGTTCAAGGTCTGTTCTTGGCGGAGCGGGCGGGGCGCTGCCAAGCGAAGCATTTGCGGGTGGGCGAGAACGGTCGTTCCGGCGCACATCATCCATCAGTGCTTGTGTGGAATTCTGACTGCCGTCGGGCTGCTTGATAATGCCCGTGAACATATCGGAAGCCTTCTGCAACGCCGAAAGCGCCGCATCGCGGTCACCGATGTCGCGGTACACCAAGCCCAAGTACTCATATCCCGTAGCTTCCCAGTAGCGATTACCTGCTTTATTCGCCAGTTCGATGCCACGCTGAATATATTTTTGTGCAAGGTCGAAATTGCGTGCTTCGCGGTAGCTACTGCCGAGTTTCAAGGCGCGTTGCGCTTCGTCCAGCAATGCCTTTGAGCTACCACTTGTTCGTACAGGTGGCAAAGGACGAGTCGTCGTGCGAGCGGCAGGAGCAGGGCGTTTCGAGCGGGCAGCATTACCGGAAGCGCTGCTGCTTGGGGTACTACTGCTTGGGGTACTACTGCTTGAGCTTTTGCTGCTTGAGGTATTGCTGCTTGAGCTTTTGCTTGGCGGCGGCGGTGCGGAACTTTGAGCTTGGGCAAAAGCGCTCTCGCTGGCAGCCACACCAATAACCGCACCAATACTTACCGTAAGGCAGCAGACGATACCCAAAACTGTGTGGCGTGTGAAAGTAGAGTGATTCATAGCATCATTCCTTGTACATTCCTTGTGAAGATTATTTTTTTCCAATCAAGAGGCAGAAATATGCGCCTTCGGCATCACATTCATACATCGTTACAAGGAAGGTGTGAACGCCACCGTATTCATTATTCCAGCCCACTTTTGCGAGTGCTTCGCGCGTGGTGGATGGCTTATTGCGAAGCGAGTCGTCAACGGGAGGCGTTGTTGACGGGGTTGTATTTTCCGATGCCGGGCGCGTCTGAGGCTGTGCTTGTGTGGAGTCTGCGGGACGATTTCCGGCGGTTTCATTCGATGTGGTTGTAGAATTTGTATTGTTCGTGTTGTTTGGGTTATTCGACGGCGCGGGGTTCGGCATTGAGCCGCTGAAGCGAATATCTTTTTTCTCCAAGACCACGCCTTGTTGGTTGATGATACGCACGTCAATATCCCGTGCTTTCGGAGCGCATCCGTCGGCGACAATCACATACTGTCCAAGCGGCATCGTTACTTCGATTTTTGCGGATTCGCCACGCTTCAGGTAGCCCACAATAATCGTTCCGTCCACCCGCGCGCCACCGCCCGTGATGCGCACGTCGCGTGTGGAGAAGTCAATGGGCGCATACCCGTTCAGCCAAAGTGTACTTTCGCGGTAACGAGCGATGCCCTCCAAATCACGCTTGCAATCACTCATGTCCACCGACATTGGGCTTTTGAGCGACATTCCCGGATTTGCACTCAAGCCCGCTTCCAACTGACGAATACGTGCTTCGAGGTCGTTAATTTTGCTTATCAAATTGCGGTTTTCATCTTGCAAACGGCGGTTTTCGTCCTGTAAGCGTCCGTCAGTAGCGACTACGCCACCAGCATCTGCCGGATAAGGCTGGCGTATTCTGCCGGGCGGGATTTGTGCGCCTTGTTCCACATCCGCAATAACGCTCCGAAGAACTTCGTCGCTGCCCATGCTATTGCGCATATTGACGACGCGATCATAAAGCGAAGCGGCTGTGCGCAAGTATTCAAGCGACATCTGGCGGTCGCCCATGTCGCGGTAGAGCAGCCCCAGATATTCGTATCCGGCAGCTTCCCAATAGGTATTGCGGTTGCGTACCATGTCCAGCCCTCTTTTCAGATACGTCTGCGCAAGGTCGTAGTTCCGCGCTTCACGGTAACTATTGCCGAGTTTCAGATAGCGCACGCCGAGATTGTCCACACTTGAGGCGCGGCTCGTGGCAGTGCGTGGTGTTGAGCGGGCTGTGGGGCTGTTCCCCGCATCCACAGGGCTTTGAGCATGAAGCGTTATGGGTGCAGAAGCAAAGCAAAAAGCGCCAAGACTCAGCGCCGTGAAAGCGCCTTGCACCATTGCGGTATGCAGCATCTTCATTACAATTTCTCCGAAAATGTGAAAACTATGTGTTGAGTTGTGTCGTTGTGTGAATAGGTAAAGGTTGCCGAAAAACATCATGTCAAATCTTCTAACTTCAGCAGCACAGACATTTCTGTCTGTGAGACTTGAAGCGGCACAGACAGAAATGTCTGTGCTACGGTCGAAAAAACTGTACCTTTATTTTTGAGCGGTTGATAAGGATGCGATTACACAAAGCATAAACCACGCTTTTGATGAAAAGCAAAAGCTATGCCAAATGGTAATTGTTGCCCTTTGGGGTGCAATTAGGTAAAAGGAAATGAACGAAAAAAATGATTTTTTTTCGTAGATTTGTTCCGTTCCATTTTCTCTACCACCTTCCTTCGGTGCTTCATTATGCCAGACTTCCAGCTCGTTTCTTCCTACAAACCCACCGGCGACCAACCGGAAGCTATCCGTCAACTCACCGAAGGCGTTGAGCGCGGCGACATCCATCAAACCTTGCTCGGCGTTACGGGATCGGGTAAAACCTTCACGATGGCAAACGTCATCGAACGCACACAGCGCCCGACGCTCATTATCTCGCACAACAAAACTCTCGCCGCACAGCTTTATGCGGAATTCAAGCAGTTTTTTCCGCATAATGCCGTTGAATTTTTCATCAGCTACTACGACTACTACCAGCCCGAAGCGTATGTGCCGTCCAGCGATACCTATATCGAAAAAGATTTTGCTATCAATGACGAGATAGACCGCCTTCGCCTTCGCGCCACAAGCGCCCTTGTGGAGGGGCGGCGCGATGTGATTGTGGTCTCGTCGGTTTCGTGCATCTACGGCTTGGGGCGCAAAGAATCCTTCCAGCAAATGCTGATGGCGCTCCGCAAAGGAATGCGCATTGACCGCCAGCAGATGATTCGCCGCCTTGCCGATATGTACTACTCGCGCAACGACTTCGAGTTCGGGCGCGGCACGTTTCGCGTTCGCGGCGACGTGATTGACATTATGCCCGCCTACGAAGACAGCATCGCTATTCGCGTGGAACTCTTTGGCGACGAAATTGACCGTCTTTCGATTATCACGCCCATTGACGGCAAAGTGATTGACGTGCTCGAAGCCACGACGCTCTATCCCGCACGGCTCTTCGCCAGTACCGAAGCGGAAGTAGAACAAGCGATTTTGCTTGTTCAAAACGAACTCCGCGACCGCCTGAAAGAGCTTTACGATGCCAACAAACTCCTTGAGGCGCAGCGCTTGGAGCAGCGCACGATGTTCGACCTCGAAATGATGCGCGAAGTGGGCTACTGCTCCGGTATTGAAAATTACTCCATGCACCTGTCGGGACGTACCTTTGGTGAGCGCCCGACGTGTTTGCTGGATTATTTTCCGGAAGATTATTTGCTTGTGGTGGACGAAAGCCACGTGACGCTGCCTCAAGTCCGCGCTATGTACACCGGAGACCGCGTTCGCAAGGGAACGCTTGTGGAACACGGATTCCGCCTACCTTCGGCAATGGAAAACCGCCCGCAGCGCTTCGACGAATTTAATGCCATCGCAAACCAAATGGTGTACGTGAGCGCTACGCCCGGCGACTACGAATTGGAGCAGTCCGGCGGCGTTGTCGTGGAGCAGGTCATTCGCCCGACGGGATTGCTCGACCCCGAAATTAGCGTCCGTCCTATCAAAAATCAGGTGGACGATTTGCTGAACGAAATCCGCATCCGGCAAAAGAAAAAAGACCGCGTACTCGTCACCACGCTCACCAAGCGCATGGCGGAAGATTTGACGGACTATCTGCGGAATTTGGCGGTGGAAGTGGCATACATTCACTCCGACGTGGACGCGCTGGAGCGGGTGGAGATTCTGCGAGATTTGCGCATTGGGAAGTATGAAGTGCTGGTGGGTGTGAACTTGCTGCGCGAAGGCTTGGATATGCCGGAAGTCTCGCTCGTCGCAATTTTGGATGCCGACAAAGAAGGTTTTCTCCGCAGCGAACGCTCTCTGCTTCAGACCGCCGGCAGAACGGCGCGTAACGCGGAGGGCTTAGTAATTCTCTATGCCGACCGTATCACCAAATCCATGCAAAAACTCATGGACGAAACCAACCGCAGACGCGCTCTGCAAGTAGAGTACAACACCAAGCACGGCATTGACCCCAAAACGGTCTATAAATCGCTGGAAGAAATCCTGCAAGGCACTTCTATTGCGGACATCAATGCCAAGCGTACCGAAAAACGCCGTGTGGCAGAACTTGCCGACATTCAACGCAAAACTGCGCCTATTCTTAAACTCATGACTCCCGCCCAACGCCAGAGCCTTATTGAGCAGCTCCGCGACGAAATGAAAACAGCAGCCCGCGACCTTGATTTCGAGAAAGCTGCCGAACTGCGGGATGAAATCAAGCGTTTGGAAGAAGCCGAAGCAATGGCGGTGGGGGCGATGGCGGCGTAAAGGTTTGTGTTCAAAAACAAACAGACGTTATACCGATGAATTGTTCTGAAACGAAAACCTCTGCAAGGCTGATGAAAACTCAATCTTCGTAGCACAGACACTCTTGTCTGTGTTCCCGAAATCACTGTCCATCTGCTTATAGCGTCTGATAGTTCAGTAAAAATTGTTTCCATTACTCTGTGCAGACAAGAGTGTCTGCGCCACAGGATAAAACCTCACTTTTTATGGCATAAATTGAGTGCCTTGAGCATAAAGCTCGGGTTCATTTTTCTGCGCCGCAAACAACAAATTTGTTCAGATACTTTACCATTACACCCATGAAACCACGCTATGGCACTGCCGACGAAGTAGTATCGGTCATTTCTTCCGGTCAAACCGTCTTTATTCACAGCGTTGCGGCGGCTCCGCAGCGGCTTATTGCGGCAATGGCAGCCCGCTCCCACGAACTGCGCGGAGTGGAAATTGTTCATCTTCACACCGAAGGCGATGCGCCTTACGCTGCACCCGGCATGGAAGCGAGTTTCCATGTGAACGCGCTTTTTGTGGGACCGAATATGCGCAAAGCCGTTGAAGAAGGTCGCGCGGACTATATTCCCGTGTTCCTGAGCGAAGCGCCGCTTCTCTTCCGGCGCGGTATTATCCCGCTTGACGTGGCGATGATACAGGTCTCGCCGCCGGACAAGCACGGATACTGCTCGCTTGGCGTGTCGGTGGATATTGCGCGGGCAGCAGTGGAGTGTGCGAAAGTCGTGATTGCGCAAATCAACCCCCAGATGCCGCATACGCACGGCGACGGCTTTATCCATATCAGCAAAATTCATGCTGCGGTGGAAGTAGATGAAGCCCTGCCGACGATTGAAATTCCGACCCATACCGACGTGGAAACGACTATCGGCAAGCATTGCGCCTCGCTCATTGACAACGGTGCAACGCTCCAAATGGGCATTGGTGCTATTCCCGACGCGGTGCTGTCGGCGCTCAAGCATCATAAAGGCTTGGGTGTTCATACCGAAATGTTTGCCGATGGCGTGATTGACCTCGTGGAAAGCGGCGTGATTACGGGCGAACACAAAGCAACGCATCCGGGCAAGATTGTAACGGGCTTCGTGATGGGAACCAAGCGCGTCTATGACTTTGTGGATGACAACCCCTTCACGGTGTTTCTGGACAGCGCGTATGTGAACGACACGCACGTCATTCGGCGTAATCCGAAAGTTACTGCCGTCAATAGCGCCATCGAAGTAGATGTGACGGGGCAGGTCTGCGCTGATTCGATTGGGACGCGGCAGTTTTCGGGCGTGGGCGGGCAGATGGATTTTATTCGCGGGGCATCGCTCTCCGAAGGCGGCAAGCCGATTATTGCGCTGCCCTCGACGACTTCCAAAGGTGAATCGCGCATCGTGCCGTACCTGAAGCAAGGCGCAGGTGTTGTGACGACGCGGGCGCACGTGCATTACGTGGTGACGGAACACGGCATTGCAAATCTCTATGGCAAAAATATGCGTGAGCGGTCAAAAGCACTCATCGAAATAGCCCACCCGAATCACCGTACCGCGCTGGAAGAAGAAGCATTCAAGCGCTTTCGGACGTTGTAACGGCTGGCGCACAAAGTACAAGCCTACATTTCACATTCATCAATTCCGTCTTTCTATGAAAACTATTGTTGACGTTTCCTATCGCAAAGCGCGAGTAATGGCGCTGTATCTTGTTTTGTTCTTGTTTGTTGACTTTGCACAGGCTCAAGATATTACGTGGCAGCAGACGAATGGTCCGTATGG
>JANYDO010000281.1 GCA_025363605.1 Candidatus Kapaibacterium sp. | reverse complement strand
GTGCCTCTTGATGAGTGGTGACATCGAGAGGCATCTCAGTTTTTAGGGGTTCGGGTGCGTTAAGAAGCAGGTTTGAGTCTTGAATGGTAACACCAAGTTTTCGTATCAAACACCAATATCTATCACCTCCCGCCGTCTTTATACCCACACTGAAACAGTTTGCTTCCTGCATTTCCGCAATAACGCATTTCTGTACTTCCACGTTTGTTCGTATTCCTCACGTTTTTCTTTACTTTTTCTCTCGTTTATGTTTGTTGACCGTGCAGTCATTCATATTGCTTCCGGTGATGGTGGCAAAGGTATCATTAGTTTTCGCCGTGAAAAATTCGCACCCATGGGCGGTCCCAATGGCGGTAATGGCGGCAAAGGCGGTGATATTATTTTTCGCGCCAACCCGAACATGACCACACTGCTGGACTTTCGCTACAAGCAGCACTACGCAGCCAAACCGGGCGCAGACGGCGCAAATTCTAATTGGACAGGCAAAAGTGCTAAAAACATCGTTGTACAAGTACCGTGCGGAACGCTTATTTACAATGCTGACACCGACGAACTTCTCGCCGACCTTACCGCTGTTGACCAAGAGATAGTCCTTCTACATGGCGGCAGGGGCGGGCGCGGCAATGCCGAGTTTGCGACCGCTACCAATCAAGCACCACGCCACGCCGAGCCGGGCGAATCGGGCAAGGAAAAGAAAATCCGTCTTGAACTCAAACTTATTGCGGATGTGGGCTTAGTCGGCTTTCCGAATGCGGGTAAATCAACGCTTATTGCTTCTATCTCGGCGGCACGTCCGAAAATTGCTGACTATCCCTTCACAACGCTTATTCCGAATCTCGGTATTGTCTCGCTTCATAATGACCCGACGCAAGCGCACAGTGAGAACTTCTGCGTTGCCGATATTCCGGGCTTGATAGAAGGTGCGCACGAAGGACGCGGACTGGGATTCCAGTTCTTGCGCCACGTAGAGCGAACACAAGTCCTCGTGTTCCTGCTCGACCCCACGGCAGAAATTGCTCCCAAAGACCAATTCAAAATGCTGCGCAAAGAACTCAAACTGTTTAATCCCGACCTTGAGCATAAAGAGCGGATTGTCTGCGTTAGCAAGGCAGACGCGCTCACGGACGACGAGCGCAAAGACCTCGCTAAACTCAAGATTCGCGGCGAAAAGCCCTTGCGGATTATCTCCGGCGTTTCGGGCGAACATTTAGGCGAACTCAAACACGCTATGTGGAATGCATTGCAGACGGCACGGACGCAGGAATAGCGAAGGTTTTCGTAGTGATTTGTTGTATTTGAATTGCGACTAATGGTATGACCATCGCTGATTACACTCTACCCGGCATCTTTATCGGGCTTGCGCTGCTCATCTATGGAGGCGTATATTACCGTTATGCCCAATCCGTGAAAGCGCTTGGCGACAATGTACGCCAGCTATCCCTGACAATGAAGAATGACACAAGAATAGAGCGTTTTTTCCTTGTTGTCATCATTGTCATTGCAGGAGTAGCTATTGTGCGTGGGATTCTTGAAGGATGGCAAGCAACTTTGCCGGCAGCCGTGCAAATATCTGCTTGGCTTGTATTTAGTGGCACACAAGGACTTGCCAGACGCTTTTGGGTCGGAGGGCGAGGTTTTGTTCATCTCGCCACATTTATCCCGTGGAGCGACGTGAAAACTTTTGCGTGGGACAATGACGTTCAGCAGCAGCAATGGGGCGTTGCGCTGCGGTATCACGCCAAAGGGCAATCGAAAACCTTGAGACTCTGGATTCCCCGCAAAGAAAAGCCGGAATACGAACACATATTTGCGTCGTACTCCGGCAAATTAAAGGTTTCCTGAGTTCATCTGAGAAAAAGTTCTACTTCTTCGTCGTATCTTTCTTCCCACCAAACATATCGAACGGAAGACGCTTCTTGAGCTCGTCTTTGGCTTTTTGTTCGAGTTCTTTTGCTTTGCGGTCTGCTTCTTGTTTTGCCTTGTCTTCTAATTCTTTTGTGCGTTTGTCGGCTTCATCTTTTAGTTTTTGTTGTGCTTTCTGGATTTCTTCTTCTGCGCGGCGCTTTGCTTCTTCTTGCGCTGCGTCCAGTATCTGCTGCCCCGCGTTCTGTGCGCCTTGCAGCGAAGGCTGAATGATGGGGTTTTCCAGCGTACCGGTAATATGCACCGTCACAGGGATTGTTTTGGGTTTCAGTGCCGCCAGATTCACGCCGCCGATGCCGCCGAGCGCATCAAAGGCAGGTCCCGTGAGCTTATCGCCCGGAAGCACGAGATTGACTGTGTAGTCAATGGATTTATCCAAACCGTTTGAACCTTCGATGGAAACGTCCATTCCGGCAATTTTTGTCTTGAAGGGCTTTAGGTAAAAGCGCCCGTCCTTGATTTCGTAGAACGCATTGATTTTGGAAAGCGTCGGGTTGCGAAGCGCGTCGAACTTGAGTGCATCGGCAATAGCGTTGATAGGCTTAAAATCTTCCAACTTGAGCAAGGCGATGTTAATGCCGCCATCACTCAGGAACGTGCTCCAGACCGGCTTGAGTTTGCCGTCGAGGTCGGTGGCAAGTTTCAGTTTGAGAGCGATATTGCCTTGTAGATATTGCGCAAAGGGCACAAATTCTTGCACGGTCACAAATTTTTCATAGAGTGCTTTAATACCCACATCGCTCAGTTGCAAATTGAAATCGGTCTTGGGTTGAAGCGGGTTCTGTGTGTTGTAGGAGCCACTGGCAAGCATTTTCGCACCCAAGAGCTTCACGCCGAGATTCTCAAATCGCAGCACTTTTTCGCGGAGCGTCATCGTGCCTTGCGCGTCCTGCATATCCAGATTGGAGAAGATAACGCGCTTCATGGCTGCTTGCATGGTGAAATCTATGTTTGCGGGCAGTTCGACACTGCTCACGACGGTATCAGCTTTCGTGCCCTGAGCATTGCGCTCAGTCATAGGTTTCTTGGCTGAATCGCTTTTCATCCACGGATTCACATCGAAGTACGTGGAGGCGAGGCGCAAAGAGCCTTTGAGCAAATCGTCGTAGAGCACATAGCCAATCACGTTCTCAAGTTGTCCTTCAAGCGCAACATCGCTTTTGCCCAAGTTTATACGGCAGTTGGAAAGTGCCGCTTTTTGCGGACTAAAACTCAGAGTGGCAGAAGGAACAGTCACTTTTTCGGGCAAGCTGTCGGATGCGTACTCAAAGCCTTCTACGCTTGCTTTACCGGAGAGCGAAAGGTTCTGGTATTCCTTATTTTTCACCGCCGACATCTTGCCGCGAAATGCCACATCCATTGCCGCTACGCCGCTTTGAATCTTGTTCAGTTGTGCCGATTCGACCAGTTGCTTCACGTCTGCAACATTGATGCGTCCCTTCACCGAAGCCGTTACATTCGGGTCGGATATGGGCGTACGAACTTCAAGCGTCATATCAAACGGATTCCCTGCCAGCAAAAGCGATAGCTGGCGTATGGTAACAATCGTATTATCGAGATTGCCGCCGGGGTTTTGTGCTTGAAAATCCAGCATCACTGCTTTGAGCGCGGCTGGTAGCTTTGGATGGTCTGCCATGCCGTTTTGCACAGTTGCTCGCACATCAAATGCGGGATAGCCTGCGTCGTTGTAAGCGCCGCGTACAAAACCCTGCACATCCGCACTGCCGCTTGCTTTCAGGTCTTGGAATTTCGCGGAGTACATAGCAGGAACCATCGAAAGAAACGCCTTGAAATCGGCATTGCGTGTTGCAAATTTGAGGTCGAGATCAATATCATCGCGGTCGTCTGGAAGACCGAGCGAGCCTTCAAATCCCGCATGAAGGTCGTTCATGGTGAGTTCATTTTCTTTGAAGGTATAGACATTCTTTTTCAGGTCAACGCCGATTTGAGCGGTGAGCGTTGTTTTCACGGCGTTCATGTAGGTTGCGCCGCGCTGACGGAAACTCGTGATTGCATCGGTACGCGTGATGAGCGTAAAGACATCATTGGCAAAGTCACCACTGCCCTCGTGGTTGATATTTTCCAGCACAAACTCGCGGTCTGCTGCCTCACTGCGGAAGCGGAACGAGCCGTTTTTGATAGAATAATTTTTGAGTGCAAGGCTCATAGACGCTGTATCCTTGTTGGAAGCCGCTTTGGTACTTGGTTTGGTGATGCGCCAGTTTTTTAGGCTATCCGAAAGCACGTGCGTATAGATACGCGGCTCGTCCAGATGCAACGCCAGCAGCTTCACTACGCCTTCGCGCACATATGCAATGGGTTCGGCAGTAAAGTCTATTTCCTTTGCGGAAAAAAGCGTGTCGCCTAAGAATGGAGCGGCATTCACGACCGAAACATTTTTCAATATGACGGTGGCGCGTGGGAAATTCTTAATAAGCGAAATGTCCACGTCGCTGAAGTTGAGCGTCGCCGTGAGGTTCTCATTGGCGGTATCCTTCACGAACTGGACGATACGGTCTTTGAAGAGAAGCGGTACGGCAGCCAAAATGACTACCAACAGCAAAATGACGACGACGAGAATGGAGAGGAATTTTTTCATAATCAGCAAGGAATAAAGGAATATCTAAAGATTGATAAACTGCTCGAAAGAAAGTTGTGCTTGTTTGAGAATTTTACGGAACGTCCCTTCGGGAATGTCGCCGGAGTGCATAGCAACGTAAGTTTGTCGTCCGTCCGGATGGCGCAAAACGATGTGAGAACCTGATTGGCGCTTCATCACAAACCCGGCTCGAAGTAACTTTGCTAAAGTTTCACGCGCTGAATACGGCATCATCTATCTCAATACGTGAAAAAAACGACTCGTTCTCGATAGGAATAGATTCCCCTTGAGCGCGTTTTTCCTCAATCCAAATGTGTGCTAAGTCAAACGCGGCTTCCCGAGCGCCTTCCAAGCCAAGCCCATGAGTGGTCAGGTCAAGTGTCGGAATCGTAGCATAGTAATAACCGCTTGGGAAAGCGGGGTCGGTAATCTTTTCGTAGAGGATGGAGTAGGTCATATTATTAT
This sequence comes from Candidatus Kapaibacterium sp., assembly GCA_025363605.1. Lineage (GTDB taxonomy): Bacteria > Bacteroidota > Ignavibacteria > Kapaibacteriales > UBA4661 > PH2015. Next base: position 21,361 of record JANYDO010000281.1, on the reverse strand, counting down.
TTGCCAAAGGTAAAGATAATCATATCTGCAAGCCAATACCGAAATTTCGCACTTTCCTTGCAGCTACGCAACACGTTTTTCGGTTTGTGTATGAAATTCTTGTCCTTTTTACGATATTGCGCTTTCCATCGGTTATCTGCGTTATTCTTCAGTTATCAAAACACGATTGCTGCTTCCACTTATACCATTGAACGGTTATGCGCCTTGTGTTGTGTTTTGTCATTATGGTCTTGAGCCATTGCCTGCTGTTCGTAGAGCATACCTACGGACAAATGCCACGTGATGCGGTAAAATTTGAACGATTGGGACTTGACGAAGGGCTTTCGCAAAGCAGTATTTATGCCATTGCGCAAGACCGAACGGGGTTTCTGTGGCTTGCCACACAGGACGGGGTAAACCGTTACGACGGCTACACCTTTCGTACCTTTCGCAATATCCCCGATGATTCCTTGTCGCTGGCGCTTAATTGGATAAACGACATCTACACCGCACCATCCGGGCGCATTTGGGTTGTCACGCGCTCCGCAGTCAATCTTTTTAATCCTATCAAGGAAACGTTTACACCATTCTACTGTATTCCCGCCAACGCAAAAGCGCATCAAACAAGCATTACTATTTCCTGCTGTCTTGAGGATGCAAGCGGTACGCTTTGGGTGGGTACAAGCGGCGGCTTGGCAAAAGTAAAGATAGATGAGGGCAATTTTACGCGGGGAAACGTCGAATTTTTGAGTGCGTCCGATGCTGCTCGGCATGGTTTCTCCGGTATGAGCGTATCATCTCTTCAGCAGGATAGTGCCTCGCGTTTGTGGATAGGCACTCCACAAGGATTATTTGTACGGGAGCGTGGTGCGGAGCGGTTTATGGCTGTGCCTCTACCGGGAGGCGTTCATTCCGTACAGTCCGTAAGCGCTTTATGTGTTGTAAAGACAGTATTGTGGGCAGCAACAAATGATGGCTTGGTGCGATGCGACCTGTCGTCCTTTCCCCGACTTGACAATAATTTTGTGCAGTATTTTCATCCCGAAAAAGCCCTTCCTGCTTCGCTTCGCACTCATAACGACGCTCTCGTCATCAAGCCGGATTCGCACGGGAATCTCTGGTTGCAAATGGCAGCAGGCTTGCTTCTTTTTAATCCACAAACCGCATCAGTACAAGCTTTTCTCAACGACCCAAAAGATGCAGCAAGTCTCAGAAGCAACATCATTTCTGCACTTGCAGAGGATATGAACGGCAGGATGTGGATTGCGACATTTGGGGGATTAAACTTATACAATCCGCTTCAAAAGACGCTAACGGCATACCAACACTCTCCCAGTGACCCTAAAAGTCTGGGACATAATTTACTCCGCTCTCTCTATCGAGACCGTAACGGTACGATGTGGGTAGGTACAGACAACGGTATCAATTCGTGGAATTCGGCGCGGTATAAATTCACATCCTACAAAAGCGAACCCAAGACTATCGCTATTGGCGGGAGTCTCTCCAATAGCAGTGTCCGCGGCTTTTTGCCGGATAAACGGCACGGGGTGTGGAATGGTAATCTCTGGATTTGCACCGATAACGGGCTAAATTATTTTGACCCGCGCACACAGCGCTGGAAGAATTTTGCTGCCAGCGACGGACTGATCAATGCCGAAATTCGTGCGCAGGCGCAATCACCGGACGGTACGCTCTGGCTCGGCACAAACGGTGGTGGTCTTCTACACTTTGACGGCAAACGATTCACACAGATTGCCTACAATCCCGATGACAGCACGTCGCTCGCCAGTAATCGTGTTCGCTGGCTGGTGGTGGACAGCGAGGGCGGCATTTGGGCAGGGCTATTCCTCACGCAGGGTGTACGCGGCATAACGGGCGGTCTCAGCTACCATCCTAGCCCGTCGTTATCCGATGCACAGACAGGTTGGAAACGGTTCCAGACGAATCTCAACGACACTTCCTCGTTAATCACTAACGAAGTGCGATGTCTTTACATTGACCCTGCCGACACAAGCGGCAATACGTTCTGGATTGGTACACAAGGCGCGGGCTTGGAGAAATTTGACCGCAAGCAAGGCACGTTTACCCATTTCAAAAGTGATGCAAAAAATAATAGCACCCTCAGCAGCAACATTATTACCTCTACTTTCAGAACATCTAAGGGTGAACTCTGGGTGACAACTGCTGCGGGGCTGAATCTATTTTACCCCGAAACGCAGTCATTCAAACGCTTTACCGTGAAAGATGGCTTGCCGAATGATTTTGTGTATGGTTGCTTGGAGGATGAGCGCGGAAATCTCTGGATGAGCAGCAATAATGGGCTTTCGCGCTTTGACCCAAGAACAAAAACATTTCAAAACTATGACCGCACCGACGGCTTGCCTGGAAACGAGTTCAATTCCGGCGCTTTTGCCAAGTTGCCATCGGGCGAAATGCTTTTTGGCGGGCTGGAAGGGTTTACAATGTTTCACCCGGACAGCATCAAGGACGATTCTACGCCACCTGTGGTAGCTATCACTTGGTTCAATGTACTCAATAAGCCGCGCACTTTCGATAAACCTCTCAATGAATTGGATGAAATCAGGCTTGGGCACAATGAAAACTTTATTGCCTTTGAGTTTGCAGCATTGGAATTTGTCAACTCTTCTCAAAATCATTATGCGTACAAACTTGAAGGGCTTGATGGTGATTGGATTTTTCCCAAGGACAGACGTTATGCGGCATACACTGATTTAGAGCCGGGCGAATATACCTTCCGTGTCAAAGCAAGCAATAGTGATGGTATCTGGAATGAAATCGGCAAATCCATTCGCATCGTGATTTTACCACCGTTCTGGGCTACGTGGTGGTTTCGTGCTTCGTTTCTATTGGCACTGTGCGTAGGGTTATGGCTGACGCACAAAACACGACTCCGCGTCGTGCAGCGTCGTAACAAGCTCTTGCAAAAACTCGTTCAAGAACGTACCGCCGACTTAGAACAAAGTAATGCAGAAATCACCGCTGCTGACGAGGAAATCCGCCGCCAGAACGCCGTTCTGGAAGAGCAGACGCGCCACATCGAACTGGCAAACGGCGAGCTTCAAGAGCGCAATGTGGAATTGCAGGTCGTCAATGAGCAATTAGAAGAATATAGCGCTGAAATGAATCGCTTCAGCGAAATGCTGGAAGAACAGGCACGAGAAGTGGAAATGGTCAATACGGAACTGCAAGAGAAAAACGAGGCACTTCAAGCGCTCAATCAACGCAAAAACGAAATTATCGGCGTAGTGGCGCACGACCTGAAAAATCCACTCACAGCGATTATGATGACGGCTTCGATGGTGAGCCGTTATTGGCATAAGATGAAGCAGGAAGAGGTGCTGCAAAACGTTCACCGCATTGAGGAAACAGGCGACCGAATGCATAAAATCATTCTGGATTTGCTTGACGTGGAAGCAATCGAAACGGGTACATTTAACCTCACATTGGAAACTGTTGATATAGCAACCATCCTCAGTGCAACCGTGAGCGATTACGCCGAAGCCGCTCAAGAAAAGGGTATCACGATTCATCATCCTCAGAATAACATTCAGCCAGCGGGAGCAGTCTTGATAACAGCAGACAAGAGAGCGCTCCGACAGATATTCGACAATCTCATTTCCAATGCTGTCAAATACTCCTTCCCCCAAAGCAATGTTTGGCTGGACATTGTGTTCTCAGATTGCGACGTTCTGGTCCGCATCCGCGACGAAGGTCCCGGGCTGAGCGCTGAAGACCAAGCGCTCCTTTTCGGACGCTTTGCCAAGCTCACACCTCGCCCTACTGCCGGAGAACATTCAACGGGCTTGGGATTATCTATCGTCAAGCAACTTGTGGAACTGATGCACGGCACAATTTCTTGCCAAAGTGAGCGGGGTAAAGGAACGACCTTTACGGTATCGTTGCCGCAGGTTGTTACGCCGATTTGATAAGCGAAACATCTGCCCTTGCCCCCTTCACTTCTTGATAATTTTCTCCGCGCCCACGCCGCAGAACCCGCTTCTACCCGAACAAAAAATCCTCCTGTCAACAGCCGGAGCATCTTTTTGCTCGAACATTTGCACGATTAAACAATTCACCGTATAATGCCGTCCAACGGGAATTCCCATGAAAAACTCAGTTGATAGGGCATTATTCATTCTTAACTATGGAGGGTTGTAACCATGATTCGTATAATGACTACTTTGGCACTACTATTCAGCATTGGTACGTTCTCTAACGCCGGCGCACAGATTTCTAAAACTCCCGCACCAGCGACTGCACAGCCGAGCGCCACATTACTCGACGCAGCACAACAGAGCAAGATGGAATGCCAAGTCTCCATCCGCGATGCCGGTTTTATGGGGTGGACGGCAGGTGGAACAGTCTCAGGTATGCTGGAGCGAGGGTTTGCTATTGACGGTATTCAAGTTCGTTTTGTTGCGGGTGCGGCAGGAGGCGTATGGTATGCGGTTTGCACGGATGACGGTACATGGCAGGCATGGGTAAAAAATGGTGAAACTGCGGGTGCAGTGAGTCAAAAAAATATCAATGCCATAGCGCTCCGGCTCTATGATATGCCTCGCACGAGTATCGCCTATCGTGTGCATATAACAGGCGAAGAATGGCTGGCATGGACGAAAAACGGCGAAGCAGCAGGCATCAAGGGAAAAACAATAGATGCCATCGAAATTCGCCTTGAGCAAGGTCGAGAATCCGTTTCCACACTCAGTGCTACTCAAGCACCACCAGTGCTGACGGCGGAAACACCCGTGCAAGGAGTTACCACTTCCGGCAAGGCTGTGCCAAGCGCTATTGGCAAAACTGCCATGAATGATGCACAAAACACCTCTGCGCAAAGTGCTGCTGCGCCGAAGAAAATCGAATCCTTCACAGTGAATGACACGCCACCACCTACGGCTACGTCCACCAGCGTACAAAAAACCTCCGGCACACCGTCAGCACAGTCATCTGCGTCCGTCACCACAAGCCAACAAAACACGCAGCAGCAGAGCAGCAATCAGCAACAAAATACACAGCAAAATAATGGGCTGCAACAACTGGGGCAAGGAGTTGGGCAGAGCGTGGGACAAGGACTAAGCAACCAAGGATATAACACACAGGGGAACAATCTTAATAATCAAGGAAACAACCAAGGCTACAATCAGAATGTACAAGGCTACAATCAAAGTATGCAGGGAAACAACCAAAGCACGCAAGGGAACAACCAACAAAGTTGGAATAATCAAGGATATACCTCAAGTGGGCAGTCCAATCAGCCAACAGGACAAACATGGTCACAATGGACTAACCAGCCTATGCAACGCGCACAAGGCTCCGGCACGACGGCAAAACCTGTCTTTGTACCGATTTCCTCACGTCGTGTGGCGCTTCTTGCCAATAATGGGCTCTTTATTTCTGCGGGAAATGACTCTCGCTTAGGCGCGGTCTTTGCGGCAATGGCTTCCGGCGTTGGCGAAACTGAGGTGTTCGATATTGCTTTTGTAGGCGAGCATCGGGTGGCGCTACGAACGCTCAACGGTCGCTATCTCGGCTTGCAAAGCAATACGGGCAGCAGCACCAGACTCGCGCCCTTGAACGATATTATCGGGCAAAACGAAATTTTTGATATGATGAGCGCCGGACAAGACCGCGTTGCCTTTCGTGCCGCGAATGGTCAATATCTGAGCGTGGAAGAGTTTGGTGGGTATCGTCTTTTTGCGAAAGATGGTTTTGTGGGGCAATGGGAATCGTTCGGCGTGGCGATGCCTGACGGCAAACCACTTTTAAACGAAACGCCTTCCAATGCGCTCTGGCGAACACAAAACGACGGTTCGCGCGTCATTGTCGTTGACCAACAAGGGCGCGTCGTGGAATCCGCAGACCGCGTACTGATGCTTGTGGCAAACTCCCCTGCAAATGCCGCTTCCAACGCCATTTCGAGCGCAATTCCGGCAAATACTGCACCCGCAACGTCAACGGCAGCAGCAACCACAACCCCCGCAAAACCTGTGGCGAATCCTGTCGTGAACCCATCAACGTATTTGACACCGATTGAAATGGATATTGTGCAAGAATTAAATTTTGTCCGCACAAAGCCGGGTGAGTACGCAACGCTGCTGGAAGGCTATCGCCGCTTCTACAAAGGCAAGGCGTTTAGCGCTCCCGGACAAAAGAAATTGACAACAAAAGAAGGCGTGAAGGCGCTTGATGAAGCAATTTTAGCACTCAAAATGACCCGTCCACTTGAAGCGCTCACTCCATCGCAAGCACTTTCCAAAGCCTCGCGCGACCATGTGGACAATGCCGGTCCGCGTGGCATCATGGGACACGTGGGCAGCGACAAAAGCAATCCGAACGACCGTGCAGCCCGCTATGGCAAAGGCGTGGTGAGCGAAAACTGCTGCTACGGACGTAGTTCTGCGCGGGAAGTTGTCGTGCGCTTGCTTATTGACGATGGCACTGCCGACCGAGGCTATCGCAAGAACATCCTCAATCCTGCTTACAAACTGCTCGGTACTGCCTTTGGCTTACATAAATCACAGCAAACAATGTGCAGTCAGGTTTTCGCGGCGGAGTTTACGGACAAATAAAAGTTGATTTTCAAACAGGGTGCTTTTCAAACAGAATGTAAAAAGCCGCATCTTTCAATAAAGATGCGGCTTTTTTGTTACGTGCCTTGTGCGTGAACTTATAATAATTTTCTACATTCTTTTCCAACTCATCGAAACATTTCTTTAATCATTCCCCATGTGCGGCGTACCGAACTGATGGTGTGCGAGACGGAGATAGTATTGGAGTAACTTGCCTTATCGTTGACATCAATAATTTTTAGGCGATACACATATACCGAACCACTTTGCACCGAGCCGCTACCGCCGTTTGTGCTTGCCACCAGAGCATTTTCGTCAATAAAGCGATATGCTTGCTGTGCGCCGCGTGCAGGTACTGAACCAATGCGCTTGAAATCAGTTTGGTTCACCGGCGAGCGCTCTATTTCGTAAAGGCTAATGCCAGTTTCCTGCGCCGAGCGCCACTCTATGGTAATAGCGCGTCCGTCGGAGCGAGCCAGAAAGCTTTCAATTGTTGATTGCGCTGAGAGCGATGCCACAGCACAAAGAACAATCAGCAATAAAGCAGTGATTCGAGATGGTATGCAGGGTTTCATAAACAACAGCCAACGAGAGAAATTTGATGGCAAGTGGATTACACGTTTTTCAATGCAAATATACATGATTACAGTGATATGTGAAAGAAGAATAACGTCATGTTTTTCCATGACCAAAAGTCATGGAAGAGGTTGTTCATTGTAGCTTTTCCGCTTGCAACATGGCTCCCTGTGCAGAAACATAAAATGATACGAGAGGTCTCTTCTCCGAAATTTCCTTTTTCCGTGTTTTTTCCGTAAATTGGCGGGCTGTACAAAAATGTCCTCTCTCGATTTTGGACAGTATTTCATCCGTTACTCTAAATATTCTCTCATGGCTGCTCGTAGGCTTCATCGTTTTATTGTATTGTTGGGAATTACTGTGGCGCTTTTTGGCTTTGCAGCCGGAGTACCGAAGTACGCGCTGGCACAAGCTCCCGAACGTGCATTTACACGGGCAAACGACACGTACAAGAACGCCGATTACAAGCGAGCTGCACAGATGTATGAAGACCTCGTGACAAGCGGTATAGAATCGGAAGATGTCTATTTTAATTTGGGTAACTGCTATTACAAATTAGGCAATATCGCTGCCGCCATTCTCAATTATGAGCGTGCACAACGCCTCGACCCGACGGACGAAGACATTGATTTCAATCTCGCACTTGCACAAAGCCGTATTGCGGATAAAATTGACCCTGCGCCACAGTTTTTTGTCATCAAATGGTGGCGTATGTTCGTTGCCTTGGCGACCCCAAGCGCTTGGAGTCTTGTTGGTATTGTACTCGTTTGGTTCTTTATTGTGGCAGCCGCGCTGTTTTTTATAGCACGGTCGCCGTCGTTCAAAAAAGCGATGTTTGCTGTCGGTTTGGTAATGCTTTTTTGCGCTGCGCTCATGTTCACATTCGCCTTTCAACAGCACAACAAAGCCACGAGTGCTATCGTTTTTGCTTCTAGCGTCGTTGCCAAAAGCGAACCACAGGAAGAATCCAAAGACCTTTTTGTGCTCCACGAAGGCACCAAGATAGACATTCTTGGCATAGACGGCGAATGGTATAAAGTCCGCATTGCCGATGGCAGTGTAGGCTGGATGCGTCTGAATACAGTTCGTATTATCTAAAGTAACGTCCTTGTTTCAACCATTTTAACGGGAGTCCGGATATGTTTTTGCTTATTCTTGGTATTATCATCGCACTGGTTGGCTTCGTTGCCGGCAGCGTGAATCAGAACTTGCGCAAATTGCGTTGGCTACTGGTCTTGGTCGGTATTGTTGTTGCATTCTTGGGTTCAGGTACCGCCACTTTCAAGCAAATTGATGCCGGTCACGTGGGCGTACAAAAACTCTTTGGTAAAGTCCAAGATAATGTGCTCTACGAAGGTTTGAGCTTGGTAAATCCACTCGTGCAAGTGGTAGAAATTTCCACACAGACGAAAAACTACACGATGTCGTCCGTGCAAGATGAAGGACAAAAAAGCGGTGACGATGCGATTCGTGTACTGGCTGCCGATGGGCTGGAAGTAACGATTGATATGACGGTACTCTATCGCGTTACACCACAGGATGCACCACGCATCATACGCGAAATAGGTGAAGACTTTGAGAACAAAATTGTTCGCCCGCTCACACGGACACGCGTCCGGGACAATGCCGTTGCTTTCAGCGCAGTTGAGTTATACTCTACTAAGCGCGAAGCATTCCAAACCAACGTCAGAACGAGCATTGAGAAAGATTTTCATGAGCGTGGTTTGGTACTGGAGCAGCTTTTGGTGCGCAATATCACGCTGCCTACGTCGGTGAAAGAAAGTATTGAACGCAAAATCACTGCTATTCAAGACGCACAGCGCATGGAATATGTGCTGGACAAAGGCAGACAAGAAGCCGAGCTGAAGCGCGTCGAAGCGCGTGGTATCGCCGATGCGCAAAATATTCTCAGTTCCGCACTTACTGATAAAGTATTGCAATACGAAATGATTAAGGCGCAGCGCGACTTGGCAAATTCCCAAAACAGCAAAATTATTATCATGGGCGGTGGCAAAGGTATGCCGCTTATTCTCGGAAGCGACAAGTAATGTCATTCACAAACTATTCACTTTTCCTTGTTCATTTTTTTGGAGATTTTATGAGATTTATCGCTGTAATCGCAGTGTGCGTACTCTTTTGTTCCTGCGATTCGATGTCGCAACAAAAAGCAAAATTGAAAACAAAGCAAGATTCGGTCAGCTATGCAATCGGCGTAGATATTGGTCGGAACATGAAGCGTCAAGATATTGAACTTGACCTCAATGTATTGCTTGCGGGCATGAAAGACGCTTCGGCTTCACCCACACCCGACAAATTAACGGATGCAAATAAGGCATCGAACAAAATCCAACTTACTGACGAGCAGATGCAAGCAGTCATGCAGTCATTCCAAGCGGAAATGATGGCAAAAGTACAGGCTAAACGTGCGAAAGAGTCTGAAGCAAACACGGCTCAGGGCAAGAAATTCCTTGAGGATAATGCGAAAAAAGAAGGCGTAAAGACGACTGCAAGTGGCTTGCAATACAAAGTCATCACAGCAAACCCAAGTGGGAAGTCACCTGCTGACACTTCGACTGTGCGCGTTCACTACAAAGGTACGCTTATTGACGGTACAGAATTCGACAGCTCCTACAAACGCGGTCAGCCGACGGAGTTTCCGGTCAACGGCGTTATCAAAGGCTGGACTGAAGCCCTGAAGCTGATGAAGACCGGTGAGAAATTCCAGCTCTTCATCCCGTCCGAGCTTGCTTACGGCGCACAAGGCGCTCCGCCAAGCATCTCGCCAAATGCAACTCTTGTTTTCGAGGTCGAACTTTTGGCGATTGTGAAGTAAGCATAAACGAAGTACGCACGGACGCTCTTCGCAGACAATACAACCATCCCCCGCACTTCCAAGCCATAATACGGTTTTAGAGGAGCGGGGGATTTTTATTGACAGAAGGGAGCTTTCGTTTGCTGGAAGGCTACTCGTGATGCCGTCCATATGGCGTGTTACCAAAACTTAATCTTTGTTTCGACCGATGCAATGGGGAGAATCACGTAGAAAGTCCGTATTTTTGGAAGTTTTGAAAATGGCTTTGATGCCATCACCACCGCACTTGCACACTAAATACTATCATGGCACAAAAAACTGTACTCATTGTTGACGACGAGCCGGATATTCTCGAACTTCTGGCGTATAATCTTCGGAAAGAAAGTTTTACGGTGCTTCAGGCACAAAACGGTAAAGAAGCCGTTGTGAAAGCTCTTGAGAACCTGCCGGACGTAATTGTACTGGACATTATGATGCCCGAAATGGACGGCTTCGAGGCGTGCAAAGCCATCCGCGCCAATCCGACCACCAGCACCATTCCCGTTATTTTTCTTACTGCAAAAGCCGGTGAAATTGACGAAATACTCGGTTTGGAATTGGGCGCAGATGATTATATCCAAAAGCCCGTCAGCCCGCGCTTGCTGGTCTCGCGTATCAAAGCGCGTATTCGTCGCCCGATAGAGGCAGTACGCACCGAGACGATAGCCGCGCCGGAATTGCTGAAAATAGATGCACTGGAAATTAACCGCCAGAACTACACGGTACGCATTGACGGCGTAGAGCATTTCTTTCCAAAAAAAGAATTTGAACTCCTCGCGTTTCTGGCTTCCAACCCTGATAAAATCTTTGACCGTGAATTTTTACTCCGCCGCATCTGGGGCGAAAGCGTCCAAGTGATTGAGCGCACGGTAGATGTCCATATTTCCAAAATCCGTGAAAAATTGGGGAAGCACAATTCCTATATCGAAACGGTCAAAGGTCTTGGATACCGCTTCACAACAGATATTGAGTAACATTTGCTCAATCTCAATCTCCATCTCTTACAACTTCTCATAAATAAGTGCCTTGTCAAAAGTCTATCAACAAGTTCTGACGTTCCTTTTGGGGACGTTTCTCGTGACCTATCTTGCCGTGCTGGGCGTAATAGCTATGCTCACGGTCTTCAACGCTCCGATTTGGCTCACCGTGTTCGCTGGAGCAGTGCCGGTGGCGATTGGTGCGGCAGTTGCCTATAAACTTGTGCGCAGTATCACGGCGAAAATCTGGTATTCCGTGGAAAAAATCGTGGATTTTTCTGAAGCCGTCAGCAACGGTGCAACTTCTGCCCAGATTACCATTGAGCCACATGAATTACCCGCTATGCAACGCGCTCACGAAGCCGTCAATCGCCTTGCCGCAAAGCCGCTTCAGGACTTGCAGGAAATGAAGCGCCTTGAGCGGATGCGGTCTGAATTTTTGGGCAGCGTTTCGCACGAACTCCGCACACCGATTTTTGCTGTGCAGGGTTTTCTGGAAACCTTGCTGGATGGCGCGTTAGACGATGAAGCCGTCCGCAAGCAGTTTGTCGAGCGGGCGTACTCGAATACGATTCGGCTCAACACGCTCCTGACCGACCTTGTGGATATTTCTCGCATCGAATCCGGCGAGATGCGCCTGAGTTTTCGTTATTTCCCGATTGTACCGCTTGTGCGCGAGACCTTGCAAAATCTCGAATCTGCCACCGAAGCGCTTAATATCACTACTGCGGTCGAATGTAAGATTGATGACGATACCGACGTGTACGGCGACCGCGACCGTCTGGCGCAAGTGCTGACCAACCTTCTGGACAATGCTATCAAATACAACGTTCCCAACGGCTCGGTAACAGTCGTGCTGGAAAGCGTACGCGACGGCAAGGGCGTTCAGGAAGTGCGGGTAAGTGTCCGCGACACGGGCATCGGTATTCCGCAAGAACATCACGGGCGAATTTTCGAGCGCTTCTACCGTGTGGACAAAACCCGCTCACGCTCCGTAGGCGGTACAGGGCTTGGCTTGGCGATTGTGAAGCACATTTTGGAAGCGCATAAATCGGTTATTTATGTCCAGAGTCTCCCGACCGAAGGCACGACGATTAGCTTTACGTTGAAAAAGTAGTTCTCCGCAAGTGGCTCTCTACAAGTCGTGATGTAGTTGAAAATGCTTGGATAGTGCGAGAGAAAAAAAAATCTTGAGTTCAAGAGGTATTAAGTCTTCTGTGTCAGGTATGTTAATACCGAAAAAAATATGAACAAAGAAAAAGGCTTCCCCAAATAATTGAGGAAGCCTTTTTGTTGTATGCGATATTCGATTGTCTATGCCAGAACATTCCGCGCAATGACCATGCGCTGCACTTCGCTTGTGCCTTCGCCGATGGTGAGGAGCTTGGAATCGCGCCAGAGTTTTTCGACCGGATAATCTTTCGTGTAGCCGTAGCCACCGTGTATTTGAACGGCATCTTCGGCAATCGCTACGGATGCTTCGCTGGCAAACATTTTCGCCTGTGCTGCTTCGAGCGTTACTTTCATACCATTGTCCTTCATCCATGCGGCTTTGAACGTGAGCAGGCGTGCGGCTTCAATTTTCATGGACATCTCGGCAATTTTGAACTGAATGGCTTGCATATCCGAAAGCGCTTTGCCAAACTGCTTGCGGGATTGCGCATACTTCACGGAATGCGACATTGCCGCTTCAGCCAATCCAAGTGATAATGCGGCAATAGAAATACGTCCACCGTCCAAGATTTGAAGCGCTTGAATAAATCCTTCGCCCTCACCACCAATCATATTTTCTGCCGGTACACGCACGTTCTCAAGTGTGAGACCCGCCGTGTCGCTGCATCGCATACCAACTTTATTTTCTTTTTTCGAGCCGTAAAAGCCCTTCATGCTTTTGTCCACCACAAATGCCGTGATGCCCTTAGTGCCTTTGCTACGGTCGGTGATGGCAAGCATAACGCAGATATTACCGACGTTACCGTGTGTGATAAAATTTTTCGAGCCGTTCAGAATCCAATCGTCGCCGTCGCGGACGGCAGTGGTGAGCATACCGCTTGCATCCGAGCCGGAGCCGGGTTCGGTCAGTCCCCATGCGCCCATCGTGGAGCCGCTTGCAAGCTGCGGAATATATTTCTGCTTCAGTGCCTCGCTGCCGAAATTGAGGATGTGACCTGTTCCCAAGCCATTATGCGCCGCTACACCGAGTGCAATCGCGGGGCAGGCTTTGGCAATTTCTTCCACAATAAGAGCGTATTCCACGTAGCCCATGCCGCTTCCGCCCAATTCGGTCGGAACCATAATGCCCAAAAAACCTAAATCGCCGAGTTTTTTGAAAATTTCGTGCGGAAATTCCTGTGATTCGTCGAAATGAAGCGCGTGGGGGGCGATTTCATTCTGCGCAAACGTGCGGGCAGTGTCGCGGATAGCTTCTTGCTCCGATGTGAGCGAAAAGTCTAAACCTGCCGCCGTCTCTAGCGTTGCAGTCATAGCAAACCTTTGGTAAAAACAAGTGAGAAAGCCCGTCAAAAACGGATGAACACATCAAATGCGTTACAAAAATACGACGACTCTAGGGTCAAATTCAAGGCATTTTTCGCCGTGAGCGAAATATTTATGCACTTTATGTACTCAATTGCTGTACATCGCATTAAAACAGGGGTCTTGCTTTCCATAAAATCAAGCTAAAGCACACTTTCTTGAATTCAAGTCTCAATACAGCATATTGCTATCAACGTACTTCTTACCGAATGGCATTTTTTCGTATCGTAATGGCGTAGCGGTGCGCTGCCAAACCCTCTGCCTCTGCCATTATCTCAACGGCACTGCCGATGGAGGTGATTCCTTCTGCCGTCAAGCGCTGGAACGTGATTTTTTTCACAAAACTATCCACCGAAACGCCGCTATACGCTCGTGCATAGCCGTTCGTAGGCAGTGTGTGATTTGTACCGGAGGCATAATCGCCCGCAGCTTCGGGGGAATAATGACCAAGAAAGATTGAACCCGCATTGACAATACGCTCTGCAAGCGTGTCTGCGTCATCGGTTGCGATGATAAGATGCTCGGCGGCATAGTCGTTGGCAAAATCAATTGCTTCGTTCATTGTGGCAAAGAGTATGGCACGACTATTCTCCAACGCCTTTTCGGCGACTGCACCGCGCGGTAAGATTTTTAGTTGCTCGTCAATTTCTTTCAATACCGCTTGTATGCTTGCTTCGGAGGTGGTAATGAACACGACCTGACTGTCCGCGCCGTGTTCTGCTTGCGAAAGTAAATCTGCGGCAACAAACGCCGGATTGCAGGTGTGGTCTGCCAGCACAGCCACTTCCGACGGTCCGGCGGGCATATCAATCGCAATGCCGCTTCTCTGCGCCAGTTGCTTGGCAACGGTGACATACTGATTGCCGGGACCAAAGATTTTATCTACCTTTGGTACTGTTTCCGTTCCGTAAGCAAGAGCGGCGATTGCTTGCGCACCGCCCACTTTCATAATACGGCGCACACCGACGAGGTTTGCTGTGAACAAAATAGCAGGATGAACGGAATTATCCGGCTGCGGTGGCGTACAGAGGATGCGCTCCGGCACACCGACAAGCGCGGAGGGTACGCCAAGCATCAAAATCGTGGAGAAAAGCGGAGCCGTTCCGCCCGGAATGTACAGCCCGACGCGCTGAATCGGGACGGATTTGCGCCAGCAAACAACGCCCGGTTGCGTTTCGACTCGCCGCGTGCGATAATCCGGCTCTTGCAGTTGGGTCTCGTGAAACCGCTCAATGTTGCTCTTTGCGAGGCGAATCGCGTCCTTGAGGTCATTGCCGAGAAGTGTTTCTGCTTCTGCGAACTCGGCATCGCTGACGAGTAACGAGGGATTTTCTACGCGGTCAAATTGCCGTGTGTATTCTAATAGTGCTGCATCGCCGCGTTTGCGAACTTCTTCCATGATGGGCGCAACGCGGCGTTCCATTTCCTCAAGAGCAAGTGTGGGGCGAGTCGTGAGGCGCGACCATTCGGAGCGCAGCGGGTGGTGAACGATGTGCATAACTGAGTGAAAATTGAGAAATAGAGTCTTGAATTCGAGTGGTACAACATGAGCAAAGAAGCTGCAAAATAGCATCTGCTATGGGAATGGCAAAATGTTCCCAGAGAGTTGTGCTCAATTAACGAGAGACGGCTACAAGAAAATTTTACCTTCGTCAAATTTTACTCCTGTTATTTCCGGCATAAACGCTATATTCGGCACGAGAAAACGGCATGAACAAACCGCCGAAGTGTTTTTTGTGTGAATTTATCCAAACCCTGCATTATCATATTATGTAGGACACAACCATTACAAGGAGGACGTATGCGAATGCGTGTCAGCAAACTGGTAACAATCGAGCGGCATATTGCCGAGGAGGAACACGCTCATAGAGGCTCTTCCGGTGAATTTTCGCGGCTTATGCGCGATATGCTCTTGGCTATCCGCCTTATCTCCCGCGATGTACGTCGTGCCGGACTAAACGACGTTTTGGGTCTCACCGATGGCACAAACGTTCACGGTGAGCAGGTGAAGAAACTTGATATGCTTGCGCATGATACGATTTTTCGTGCGATGGATCATGGCGGACACCTGTGCGTGATGGCATCGGAGGAAAGCGAAGAACTCATTATGATTCCGCCCGAATATGCGCGTGGCAAGTACGTGCTGCTCTTCGACCCGCTCGACGGTTCGTCCAACATTGATGTAAACGTTACTATCGGTACGATTTTTTCCATCTACCACCGCGTTACGCCCGATTATGTGGGCGACGGCACGTTGGAAGACGTTTTGCAGCCGGGCGCACGGCAGATAGCGGCAGGGTATGTTTGCTACGGAAGCAGCACCCAACTCGTCTATACCACCGGCAACGGCGTAGATGTCTTCACCTACGACCCGACCATTGGAGAGTTTTTGCTCAGTGACGAAAAAATACAAATGCCAAATAGAGGCAAGTGTTACAGCGTGAACGAAGGCAATTCCTCGAAGTGGGACAATAACCTTAAAAAATACATTGACTACTTAAAAACGCCGTCCGCCGATAAGCGCCGTCCGTACTCGCTGCGCTATGTGGGTACGAGTATTGCTGACTTGCACCGAACGATTATGTATGGCGGAATTTTCATGTATCCGGCAGACAGCAGCAGTCCCAAGGGCAAACTCCGCATGATGTACGAGTGTAATCCTTTAGCGATGATTGTCGAGCAAGCGGGTGGTATGGCGAGCGATGGTGTGCATCGTATTCTTGATAAGCGCCCCCAAGCTATTCACGAGCGTTCCCCGCTTTTCATCGGCAGCAAAGACGACGTTCTGGAAGCGGAAGCGTTTCTGCGCGGAGAATTTCCGCCGGGCGGCGAGGAAGTCTAAAACAATAGGCTTGGCGTTTATATGCTCCATGAATCTTTTTCGCCGCTTTTTGCGTCTTCTTTGGAAGATGCAATAGAGCGGCGTTTGCATTACTGGCGGTTTTTTCTTTGCAAATCGTCAGCGAACTCGCTATCATTGTATAACAATCACGGATTCACGCGCCCACACTTTTGAAGGATACCGCCATGAATACCCACGGTTTTGACGATGACGATTTTGAGTTCGACAAGCCCCATTGGAACAAGAAGGAAATGGACGAGCAAATTCGCCGTTTCCGCGAAGCAATGCGTGGCGACGGCTCTCGGAGCGATGACTCCCGCAGTCAAACACCGAGTACTTCTGCTTTGGAGGAGCTTATTCTCTACTGTCTGGAAACCGAAAAATTCGATGACGCGCTGAACTTTGCAACGCTTCTTATCGAATCTATGCCCTATTCCGGTGATGCGTGGCAGAAAAAGGGTATCGCTCTCAGCGCTCTAGGGCGCTACGCGGAGGCATTGGAAGCCATTGACCGTGCGCTTGCCTTCGACCCTTCCGACATCGAAACCCACATCAACCGCGCATGGGCGCTGGACGGTCTTGGTCGCTACGACGAAGCAATGGAGACCGTCGAGCAATCCCTTATGTACGAAGCCGACAACGAAGAGGCGCTGTTTATGAAAGCAACGCTTCTGGAACGCTACGAAAAATACGACGAGGCTATCAAGCTCTTTCAATATCTGCTTCATTCCGAGCGTCTTGCCAAAGATGCGTGGTATGAACTCGGCTATTGCTATGACTTTCTCAATAAGCCCGATGAAGCGCTCAAAGCCTACAACAAACATATTGATGAGCATCCGTACAACTACAACGCATGGTATAACTGCGGCGTGGTCTATAGTAAGCAAGAGCAGTATTATCAGGCGATAGAGTGCTACGATATGGCAATTGCCATCAAGGAAGATTTCGCCTCGGCGTGGTACAATCGTGGTAATTCCTACGCTTCGCTGCATCGCATCAAAGAAGCAACCGAAAGCTATCACGAAGCGCTTAAATACGAGCCAAACGACATTCCCACGCTGTACAATTTAGGCAATGCTTACCAAGAAAATGGTGAATTCCAGACGGCAATCGAACTCTACACCCGCGCTCTGCGGCTTGACACGAAGTATGCCGATGCGTACTTTGCACGGGGGTCGTGCTATGACGCAATGGAGCAGTACCAATCGGCATTGCTCGACTACGACACAGCGCTGGAAATGATGCCGTCCTACGCTGACCTTTGGTATGCGAAGGCTGACCTGCTCTATAACACCGGCAAGGTCGAAGATTCTTTCAAGTGCTACCGTCGGGCGCTCGAACTCAACCCCAAAGACCACGAATGTTGGTTCGATTTTGGCGACACTGCTTTGCACTTGGGCAATATTCCGGCAGCTATCTACGCCTTTCAGCAAGTGATTTTGCTTGCCCCCGAATGGGCAGACGGCTATTATGCTCTGGCAAAAATCTATGCGGCGGAAGATATGATTGACGATGCCGCAAAGTTGCTCGCCCTTGCTCTGAAGATCGAACCCAAGATGGAGAGCGTCTATGAGGTTGATTTTATGATGTTCCTCAGCGACGATAAAATACATCGTCTCCGCAGCGCAGTAACGCGCCTCTTGTCCTAAGTCCGTTTTTGTACCTATGAATTCTTCCCATGAACAGGAAACGTTTTCATGGATTGCACTCAATCTTCAAAAGCAAGAAATAATCCAATGATTACAACAACAAATAAAACGAAAACAAAGGTGGGTACTAAGAAAGTAACACCCAAAGTAGTACCGTCGGAGATAGAAGTTAAAAATTCATTCTACTCCAAAGCGAAACATCTGATTGGCTCGGTAGATTCGGGTGTTGGAGATCTATCTACCAATAAAGCACATTTTGCAGGATTTGGACAGAACAAGAATGCGTCTAATCGCTGATACAGGCATACTAGTTGGTCTTCTTGATAAAAGAGACCAGTATCACGAATGGGCAAAACAAGTGGCAAAACGCTATAAAAGCCCATTCTACACGTGTGAAGCCGTTGTGACTGAAGCGGTGTATTTGCTAAATTCTCGCGCTGGGGTACAAGCAGTGGCAAGATTGTTGGACTTTTTTGAGGCAGATTTGGTCAAGATTGACTTTCGCATCGAAAGCCACACAAGCCGCATAACAACTCTTATGCAACGCTACGAAAATGTACCCATGGATTACGCCGATGCTTGCGTTGTCGTCATGGCAGAACAAGAAAAATATCGAGAACACCTGATTTTGACCACAGACGCTCAAGATTTTCGCATCTACCGACGAAATGGACGAGAAACATTAACGATAGATACTCCGTTTGAAACCCAAAAATGAACAGTAGCAGTATTCGCTCCTTCTTTGCCCACAGTCTGCGCTACGCGGCTCTTTTTGCCGCCGCCGCACTGATGGTCTTTCCGCTAGGGTGGATGCTGCTGCTCTCGTTCAAAGAGCGCCCGCAAAGTTACGCTACCTTCATAGACCTTATCTTTGCGCCAAATACGCTTGTCAATTACACCGATATTCTCGTCTCTGATACCTTTGGGCGCTATTTCCTCAATTCATTGGGCATTTCTATCGTTGTCACGCTGGGCAATTTGCTTTTTTGCTTAATGTCAGCATACGCTTTCGCTCGCAAGGAATTTCGCGGTCGAGAGGTGTTTTTTACGTCGGTGCTGGGCGTAATGATGATACCGCCGCACGTGGTGATGATTCCGCTCTACCGCATGATGGTTGCCTTTGGCTGGATAAATACCTACTACGCCCTCATTATTCCGTGGCTCGTAACGCCCTTCGGTATTTTTCTTCTTCGTCAGTATATTCTGAGCCTACCGCGCGATGTGGAAGACGCTGCCCGTATGGACGGCGCAAGCGAGTGGTACGTGCTTTTTCGCGTGGTGCTGCCGCTTGCCAAGCCGGCGCTAACGGTGCTTGCGCTCTATGTTTTTCTTGCCACGTGGAATTCTTTCCTCTTCCCGTTTCTCTTTGCCAACGACACCGCGCACCGCACACTTACCGTCGGACTGGCTTCCTTTCAGGGGAAGCAGACAATAGATTGGTCGCACTTGATGGCGGGTGCAAGCATTTCCGCTGTGCCGATACTGGCGCTTTTTCTCATTTTCCAAAAGCAAATTATTCAAGGGTTGACCGCCGGAGCACTGAAGGAGTAGCGAGTCGCCTAACGCCGCTCATATTCCTCATCTACCGCCAAAACACTTGCTTGCGAGGCTGCTACTGCCAAGCGGTCGGCAATTTCATTCTCCGCATTGCCCGCATGACCCCGCACCCAGATAAATTCCACCTCGTGCTTGTCTGCAAGCGCCAGAAGTCGTTCCCACAAATCGGGATTTTCGGCAGCATCTTTTTTATTGCGCATCCACCCCTGCGCTCGCCAGCGCACCGCCCAGCCTTTATTGATAGCATTCACGATATAAGCGGAATCCGTATGCAGCCGGACGCGGCACGGGCGCGTGAGCGCTTCCAGTCCTGTGATAGCGCCCAGAAGCTCCATACGGTTATTGGTAGTTTTGCGGTATCCGGCGGAAAGTTCTTTGCGGTGCTGTCCGACTATCAAAATGGCGCTATAACCGCCCGGTCCGGGATTGCCGCTACACGCGCCGTCGGTGTACATGGTGACTGTTTGTTTCATCGGTTCGGGTTTTATGTGGAGTGCGAACGCAAGTTCGCATCATTGTTGGTATGTGTGGTGTTCTTTTGTGCAAACTTGCGTTTGCACTCCAGTTTTGTCATCAGTATTTCACAAATTTCTGTGCCCACCGCCCCACACCATCGCTGACTTCCAGCACATACACGCCGCTTGCGAGTACGCTCACGTCCAGTGTCGTAGCGAAGCGCCCCGAAGCCGCCGTGTGGCGCTCTTCCAGCACCGATGCACCCATGACGTTTCGGAGGGTGAGCGTCAGCGTGGCAGCGCGGTCGAGGGTGGTTTCAAGCGTGAGGGCAGTGGTGGCGGGGTTGGGGTAGAGAGTGGTATTTTTCTTCTCGGTTTGTATGCCTGTAATCCCCGCGTTGAGAATTATGGTTTGCGATGCGGTGCGTCCATCGAATAGTATTACTCTTAGTTGATATGTTCCTGCTTGAATACTATCTGGCAGGCGAACAATTATAAGATTTCGCTCAACACGAATAGTGGTTAATGTTATTTGCTCCAACATTACTTTAAGATTAAGACCACAAAGGGCATTCTCAAAATTAATCCCTGTAATGACCAAGGTTTTCGTACTCCCTAGCACAATCATTGGCGGATCTATCTTGCTAATTGATGCTGGGTTGTCTCCCTCGGGCAAGGGAAATAAGCGTTGCAATGCCTGTTGTCCGTCTGGGTTAGTGACTGTAAGTTGCGACCAGTAAAATTTTCCAACAATGACATCTGGCACTACAACTGTTATTATTGTGCTGTTCAATGCAACTATTGGCAACAGAGCATTATCTGCTCGCACAGCCGCTCCAGAGGAAAAATTCATCCCCCCGATTGTGAGGATGTTTGTTGTTGAAGGACAAAATCTTGGCAAATACCAGTCTATTTTGGGCGATGGAAGACTCAAAATACTTATCCTTGCACCAACCTTAGATTCATCAGGATTTTCTACCATCAACACTGCGACATCGGGGTTTGTCGTTAGTTCCCCCGGAATAACAACCACAAGCACCGAATCACCTTCCAACCGTGTCTTGGTCAGCTTTCGTGCGTTGAAAAACACCTCAGCTCCACGCTGAAATCTTTTCCCTTTGATAGTCAGCACGGTAGAATCTACCCCTGTGAGTAGGCTTTGCGGAGAAATACTCGTGATGTAGGGGCGAAGAATAGTCGCCGTGGTGCTGCTTTGCGCATGGAGCGCTCCGGCAGCAAGAAGCCCAAAGAGCGGGAAAAGGAGAAGTTGTATGAGTCGCATAGTTGCTTACGAAGAGAAGATTGCACATTGAAAATTTACACCTGACTAAAGCGCAATTTCGCATTTTC